>NZ_JBCNNS010000064.1:0-25783 GCF_039594335.1 Raoultella sp. | reverse complement strand
TCATGCCACCACAGTTGGCCTTCTTATAGCGCTCGTTTTCAGCCTCAACGTACTCACCGGCCTTTTGCTCCAGCGTTTTGCCTTCAGACTGCGCCTGGGCGATATCGCTCAGCGAGTTATTCTCAACCGCATTCTTCCCGGCAGCGGCACCAGTCGCCGCACCTGCGGTATTTCCACCCGCAAGCCCGCCTGCAATACCTGCCGAGATACTCGCCAGAGAGCTGATGGTCTGTCGCTGATCTTCCGTCAGGTCTGAAGTTTTCACGCCTGGGTAATAGATTTCCGCAATGGCTCTGGCAATCAGCTCACCCGATGCCGCTCCCGCAGCACCTGCCGCTGCACTATTACCCTGAATGGCTGCAACTGCGCCGCCAAGAATGGCATGGGCGATAGCGTTAACGGCAGCGTTGCCTTCCGTTGGTCCCTTCAGAAGATGCGCCAGTTCCGGTGCCGAAGCGCCAGCCAGTGCGCCAGCAATATTGCCACCCGCCAGGCCCTGAAGGGCTGCCGTTGCGGCCTGAATACCGCGCTGGATATCGCTGCCAGTGCCGTACTTCTGCATCTCATCTTTGTACGACTGCGAGTTACGCAATTCTGCGAGATAATCCTGGCGTTGTTTCTCCGTGGCATTTTCCGGAAGCGTGGTTTTCGACTCGCTCTGCGCTTTCTTCAGCGCATTTAGCTCACCCTGCGTCCTGGCAATGTCCGCCACCTGGCCGCCGATATCGCTGATCAGCCCGATCTCTTTAAGGCGGTTCTGCTCTTTTTCCTTGTCGAAGATCGGGCTGATGCTGTCGTTGGCATGTTCGGTGTCGCGGCTCAGGTTTGCCACGTCCTGCTTCTGGTTATCCTTGTCGCGGATGGTGATGTTGCCGTTCGCGATGGCCGCCTGGGTGGTGCCTTCCGCATGGCCGCTGTTACCCGCCACCGAAATCATCCCACCCGGCATGTTGCCCTTGAACTGGTCGCCGAAGCTGCCCGCGCCACTGATACTGATGCCGGTGTGCTGGGTTTTGAAATCCGCTTCGTTGTGAATATCCGTGAAGCCCAGCGTGCCGGTGTCGAGGCTGTTTTTATCCGCCGTGGCGGTGGAAGCGATAACCGCACCATCAAGCTGGGTGTGGTTGCCGACGGTGATATCGAAGCCACCATCACCGGCAAACATTCCGGTCTGCTCGGCCACCGAGTCGAAGCGGCTCTTCATCTTGTCCTGGGAGGCAGAGATGTAGCCGGAGCCCGTCATGCTGCCAAAGGTGAAGCTGCCGCCCGCCGCCACGCTGCTCTGCTTGCTATCGTACTTGTTGGTGTCCTGCTGGCTGGTCATCAGCAGGTCGTGGCCCACGTCAGCGACAATCTTGTTGCCGTTGACCTGCGCTCCGTTGAGCACGGTGTCATTCCCGCTCTTAATGGTCACGGTTTTGCCGCTGTCTATCGTGGTTTCGGTCCAGTCGGTGCCGTTACCTTTGTCTTTGCCTTTTGCCGCATTGACGTTGGCAAACACGCTGATACCGGCACCTTTACCTGCACCAATACTTACGCCAACACCGCCGCCGCTGCTGCTGTTCTTGCCACTGGATTGCTGGGTGTTGGCCGCGCCGCTGAGAATGACGTCGTGCTTCGCGTCCAGCAGGGTGTCGCCGCCCGCTTTCAGCTGACTTCCGGCAATCACGATATCGCCGCTGTTCGGGCCTTTACCTTTTCCGTTCGCAGTGATGGAAAGATTATTGCCCGCGTTCAGAGTGCTCCCCGCCACCGCATCGCTTTCGGCATGCTGCTGCGATTTAGATTTCTGCGTCGTCAGCGAGAGGCTGACGCCCATCGCGTTCGGGTCGGCCGTCAGGTTAGCCGCCTCAGCCGCCTGTCCGGCCTGCACGCCGGAGAGGACCGTTTTGGTGGCCTGGAGTGCTTTGAGACGTCCGTCACTCTCCTCTTTGGTGTCCTGCGCCGACGTGACGGCATTGTTAATCGCGCTGCCGACGGTGCCCGAAAGCGCCACCGTCAGCCCGCTTTTCTTCTGCTCGAAGGTTTCATCGCGGGTGCGTTTGTCGTGGCCCGGCTCGATGATGACGCTGCTGCCGCTGAGGCTCATGTCCTTCCCGGCAATCAGGTCCGCGCCACCAATATGCGCCTGGTTTCCGGCGGCGATAACCACGTCTCCGCCCGTCGAGCCCACGGTACTGAAACTCTGGCTTTGCGTGGTGCCCGCTTCACGCAGGTCATGGGTGGATTTGCTGCTGCCAACGGTGATGCCGATACCGCCGCTGCCCATCAGGCCGCTCTTCTTCTCTTCCTTAAAGCGCCAGGAGGAATCGGTGTTGGTGGCCGCCACGATATCGACGTTGTTGCCTGCGCCAAGCGCCACGGTGTTATCGCCCACCACGGAGGAGCCTTTCACCAGCAGGTTGTTGCCCGCCTGCACGGTCACGTTATCACCGGAAAGCAGGGTGCCTGCTTCACGGGTCGCACTGTCTTCCTCGATGGTATGGGTCGTTTTCTTGCTGAGGAACCCTTTTTTAGTCTTCGTCTCTTCCTGGTAGTGATAGTCGCTTTCCGTCGCCGTCGTCAGGTTCACGTCGCGACCTGCGGCTACGCCGATATCCCCACTGGCGGTGACCTGCGCGGCTTCGCTGTTGACGTCACGTCCGGCGAGTATCGTGGTGTTGCCGGAGCTGGCGATTTCAGTGCCCTGCTGGCGCACGGATTCGTCGATAACGGTTTTCTTACCGCTGTGACTGCTGCTGCCTGTGGTGGTGGCTTCCGCCAGCAGACTGACGTCGCGTCCGGCCTGGATGCCGACGTTTCCTTCCGCCGCGATGCCCGCTGCCTGGCTGGTCACGTCGCGCCCTGCTACCAGCGTCACGTTGTCGCCCGCTGAAATCGTGGTTCTGTCTGCGCTGCTCTGATGGCTTTCACTGCCGCCCGTGCGGCTGGTCTGCCCGTTTCCTGCCGCGTTCAGATTCAGGTCATTGCCTGCCACCAGCTGTGCGGTTTTCCCTGCATCCACGGTACTCGCCGTGACGTTCAGGTCGTTGCCCGCCTGCATGAGCGCGTTACCGCCCGCCGTAATGCTGCCGCCCTGGTTTGAGGTGGATGACGAAGCCGTGTCTTTCTGGCCCCGGAAGCCCGACCGGCTACTGCTGTCGGTTATCTGATTGGCGGCGATGTTGATGTTATTGCCTGCACCCATCGCCAGGTCGCCACCCGCGTTCACCTTCGCCCCGGTGATGTTGATATCTTTCGCCGCATCCATATACAGACCGTCGCTGGCGCTGATGGAGGCCATTTGCCCGACGTCGGTGCCGCTGACGTGCACGCTGCCGCGACGGCTGTCATCGCCCACGCTCCACTGCTGCGTTTGGGTGATGTTGTTGATGCTGCCGCCCGTGCTTTCCAGCTGGACGGTTTTGCCGCTAATCGACGAGCCGATGTTATTGATGTCGCCCAGCGCGCTCAGGTCCAGCCCACCGCCCGCCTTGATAAGCCCTGCATTGAGGTTGCTGAGGCTGTTGCTGCTGTCGATGGCAAGACCGTTCTGCGCCAGCAGCGAGCTGCCGCTGTTGGTGACGTTGCCGCCCGCCAGTTGCACGTTGTTACCGCTGATCACGCTGCCGCTCTGCAACGTTACGTCTTTTGGCGACAGATACACTTTTGGCACCATCACGGTCTGGCCGTTAATCGTGGCGGTTTCATACCACAGAATGCTGTGGTCGAGCGCCGCCACCTGGTCGGCGGTCAGCGCCACGCCAAATTTCAGGCCGAGCGGGCTCTGCGCACCGGCGGCGTTGTCCATCAGGTAGCGCATCTGGTCGAGGTCGGAGCCAAGACCATTGATATAGCGCGTCCCGGTCTGGTTCAGCACGGTGTTCGACACATAGCGGGTATCAAACGCCGCATCGCCAAGGAAGCGGTAGTCTTTGTCCGGATTCAGGCTGAGGCGGCCCAGCATATACGACGAACCGAGGAACTGATTCATGTCAGTGTACTGGCTACCCGTCTCGCGTGGGGCTGCGCCCGGGTTCATGCCAAGCAGCTTATACAGATCGCCGAACAGCGACGGATCGAGCTGACCCAGGCCGTCCAGTTTAGGGTTGACGGTGATCAGATACGGGCTGTCCGGATCGGTGGACGGCACAAAGTAGCCGTTGTTGCCGGAAGGCAGCGGATAGTTGCCGTCCATCCCGCCAGGAACCAGCCCCGTTCCGCCGCCAATTGCTTGGCTGGCGGTACTGTCTTTCCAGTCGGGTCCGGTGATAGCCTGGGTTGCAGCATCCACAAGCGCCTGCTGGCTCGCGCCGCCGCCGATGCTTTGCGCTGAAGGCGTGTTCAGGCCCGGCGCAACGAGGGTGTTGCTGATTTTGCCCGCGTTGGCGGTGGTGTTGGTGTTACTGATATCGCTGGTGAAGGTGGCTTTAACTGTGCCGCCAGCCTGAATGACCGAGCGGTAGATTTCGCCAAGTTCTGTACTTGAGTCATGCCCTTGAAGCGTAAAAGCAATAGACGTGTTTTCGGGCATAACATCCTGATAATTATTCCCGTCCGTCGGATAACGCCCACCCGGCTCGACCGCGTAGCCATATCGACGTGAATCGTACTGATAGACTAACCAGTCGGTGGCCGTGCCGGACTGCCAGCTCTGGTTGTTGAGCGTGCTCCCTGTCAGGTTGGCATCGCCATTTGCCAGAATATTGCTGGCAAAATTCTCCAGTGAACCTGCATTAATAGTGAGATTTTTGCCGGAGGCAATTCTTGATGCACCGCCATTGCTGGTAACGTCAGTTCGCGTCTGGCTATTGATAAATTTCTGCTCTGCCGAATCGGCATACATCACGTAATAGAATTGATTCCAGTGGATATAGTTACAGGCTCCATGACCATTACACGGCCCAACCTGTCTTTCTGCCACCCGGCTGGTCATGCCGTAAGTACCGTCAGCAAGCTGACTGATATCGACATTAATCGTCGCATCACCCATGCCCGGAATAGTTTGTGCACCATCGATCTGAGTTGTTTTCGTCGTCAACCCATCCCGCGTATTCAGCAAATGCCCGGTCTTAATGGTGATATCACCATTTATGGTTTCGATATTCCCGGAGGTATTGAGAACCTCGGCATTCGCCGTACCGCTGGCGTCTTTCTGCATTACCAGGTCAGCGCCCGCCAGCATATCGCCGTGCAGGTTCTGGATGCTGCTGGCAAACAGCGACAGGTTGTGGCCTGCATAGAGCAGGGCGGTGTTAACGATCGACCCGGCCGCCGTTAACGCCAGGCTGCCCGCCGTGCCGGTAAAGCCGTCGAGAGTGATATTGCCCCGGCTGTTCAGGCTCACATCCCCGCCTGCCTGCAACGAACCGCTGGCGTTCATCGCAATCTGGCTGCCGCTCAATGCTGTAGTGCCGCTGCCTGCGGTCAGCTGGCCGTTGTTGGTCAGCTTGCCCGCAGCATTCAGCGTGATGCCGTTGCCCTGCAATGTGGCTACGTTGGTGATATCGCCCTGGCTGCTGACGGCCAGCTGCTTGTTCGCGGCGATAACGCCCTGGGTGGTGAAGCCGTTGGTGAGCTTCAGCGTCAGGTTGCCGAGCGCCACCAGCTGGCCCGCGCCGCTGAGGGAGACCGCTTCTGCCAGCAGGTCGCCACCGCTGAACAGGTTGCCATTTTCATTATTGACAGTGTCGGCGTTGATGTTCAGACCCTGATTGCCGAGCAGCGTGCCGCTGTTGATGACGGTCTGCGTGTTGACGTTCAACTGTGCAGCCTGGAATATGCCGCCGTTAGTCAAACTGTCACCCGTGAGCGTCGCCTGATTCTCCGCTATCACGGTGCCGTTGCTGGCAAGCTTCGCCACGTTCAGCACCAGGTTAGTGGCCTGTAGCCAGCCGCTGCCGCTGTAGTCCGGCGTGGTGAACATCAGGTCACCGCCGGAGAGAATTTTGCCGCCGTTGCGGGCCAGCATTGCCGCGCTGAGCGTGGTTTTACCGTTGCCCTGAATGGTCCCGTCGTTGGTCACCTCGGGCGCGGTGAGGCCTAATGCATTCTGGCTGAGCAGCACGCCGCTGGCCTGGTTGGTCAGGACATTCAGCAGTGCGAGCGTCAGGCCGCTGTCGCCCTGCACGCGCCCGCTGTTGGTGAGCGAGCTGGCGCTTATTTGGGTATCCGCGCCCTGAAGCTGTCCGCTGTTGCTGACGTCTTTCGCGTTAACGTTAAGCAGCCCGCCGGTCAGCATTTTGCCCTGCTGCTGCAGGTTACCGCTGAGCGTCACGTTCAGGCCGTTAACGCCGCTGATTTCGCCGCCGTTGCTGAGCGAGTCGCCTTTCACCTCCAACGTTTTCGCACTGATTAATCCCTGGTTGCTCAGCGCCTTACCAGTCAGGCGGGTGTCGCCCAGGGCGGTAATTTTGCTGCCGGTGGCAGCAATAACGTCGCCGCTCAGGGTCAGGGCCAGATCCAGCGCACTCTGAATCGCACCGCTGTTGTTCAGGCTGTTGCCGTCTAAGGCGATGTTCTGCCCCTGAAGCCGGCCGCTGTTGGTCACGTCTCCTGCGCTTAGCGTCAGCGATTTCTGGCTCAGCAGGTCGCCACTGTTGGTAAGCCGGCCCGTACTGTTCAGGGTCAGGCCGTTCAGGCCCGTGACCGACCCTCTGTTGTCGATGCTGTTGTGACGCAGTGAAAGCGTGTTGCCCTGAAGCGTGCCGTCGCTAGTGAAGGTTGTTCCGGCGAGCGACATTTTACCTGATGAGAGAATGCTGCCGTGGTTGGTCAGCGCGGGCGCGTTCAGCCCGAAATTGCCCTGGCTCATCAGGTCGCCATGGTTGAACAGAGAGGCGCCCAGCGTAGCGTTAAGATTGCCGGTTGCCAGCACGGAGCCGTTGTTCGTCCAGCTATCCGCCTGAGCGGTGAGATTCTGCCCCTGCGTGGTCCCCGCAGTATTCAGTGTGTTGCCATTGAGGGAGAGCGTGCCTGCCGTCAGCCAGCGCCCGTTGGTGCCTTGCGAGAGCGTATCCCCGGCAAGTGTCAGCGCCCCGGTCCCCTGCAACAGGCCGTTTCCGCTCAGCGTGGTCGCTTTGACGTTCAGCGTGTCAGCGATGATTTTACCCGGATTGCTCAGGGCACCGCTGTTCAGTGCCAGGGTAGCGTCACTGGTTATCAGTCCGCGGTTACTGATAACGGGGATATCCAGCGTCAGATTCGCCGCGCTGTAGAGCGTACCATCCTGCTGGTTATCTAGCTGCTGTGTATCAATCAGCAATGCGCTATCGCCCTGCAGCAGGCCACTGTTGGTAAGCCGCTGTGACTGCGTGTTCAGGCTGGAGGCCACAAGAACGCCGTTGTTGGCCAGCTCCGGCGCGCGAAGAGTGAGCGATGCCGCGCTGCTTTTGCCGCTGTGGGTCAATTTTTCGCGGGCGTTCAGCGTCATGGCTTTTTGTGTCGCCTGCGTGCCCGCCAGCGTCGCTTCCCGCGCGCTGAGCCTGAGATTGCCGCCGCTCTGCAGCTGTGCGCTCGCCACGGTAGCAAGCCTGTCGCCCTGCAGCAGAAGATCGCCACCCGCGCTGGTTTCCCCGTCCAGAGTCGCCGTGGTGGTATTCAGCGTCATGCCCGCATCACTGTGGGTCACGGAATACGTGCCGGAGGTCAGGGCGTGTGCGTTCACCGTCAGCCCCTGGCTACCGGACAGCACGCCGTTCTGCGTGACATTCTGTGCCTGCAGGACCAGTCTGTCGTCGCTGACCAGCGAACCTGTGTTGTTAAACGTTCCGCTGGCGGTGATGTCCGCTTTGCCCTTCGCGCCGATAGTGCCGCTTTGGGTAAAATCACTGGTATTGACGGTCAGGTCGCTGCCGCTCAACAGGGAGCCCGTGTTAGTGAGCGTTGAACTGTCCACGCTCAGAGACGCGCCCTGAACCGAACCGCGGTTATTCAGCGTACCGGCATTCAGCTGAGCACCGTTATGTGCCAGCAGCTTGCCCTCCTGGGTCAGGGTGTTGCTGCTTGCCGTCAGGTTTTGCCCGGCGACCATCTGCCCCTGCGTGCTCAGCGTATCGCTGGCTTTAGCTGCGATATCGCGGGCGGTGTTAATCTGGCTGGAGGCATCCTGGCTGATGTTTTTCGCGGTAAGCGTTGCATCGCGTCCGGCAGTCAGTTTTTCATTCGCGTGCGAAATCGTGCCACTGGCGTTCAGCACCAGGTCGTTATCACTATTGAGCGAGCCGTTACGGAGTGTAAGGTCGCCCTGACTACTGAGGGTGATATTACCGCCGGCCTTGTGGTCACCGGTTAATGCAATACTCTGGCCGTTCGCCGAGATGACTCCGCTGGCGAGGCTATTATTAACGCTGAGCCTGCCGCTGGCATCCAGGGTGATATCCCCCTGGCGGGCATTCAGGGCGCCGAGGTTAACCCCGACGCCTTTCTCGCTGGACACCAGATGAATGCGGTTGGCGTACATCCCGCCCAGCGCACCGGTATCCACCGCTACCGTGGGGGCGCTGCCTTCGCCCTGCTGCGCCTGCACGCTGCCGTCGGTGCCAACACGGTTGGCACCGGCAACCACTTTTAAATCCCTGGCATGAATGGCGGCATTCACTTCAGTTGCACGTGAAATGATCGACAGCGCATCGCTGCCGCTGGCATCCAGCCCTTGCCCCTCAATGGTGATGCTGCCTTTTTTCACATCCAGCGCCTGTAAATTGCCGCTGGCGTCAAAGACCGGTTTCCCCGTGGTCAGGGTGGCCTGAGGGGTATTGATAAACCCGCAGCCGTTACAGGTGATACCGTAGGGATTGGCGACCATCACGTTTGCCGCTTTCCCCGCCACTTCAGTGTAGCCGTTAAGCTGTGAACGGTTGCCGCCAGTCACCTCGTTAATAATGCCTTTCGCTTCCTGTCCGGCTGTCAGGTTAGGGTTGTTCTGGATGAGCCCGCCGAGCTGCGTCTGGTTCAGCTTACCGGTGGCGTTGTTGAGGATGAGACCTTCTTTACCGACATTATAGTCCTGGAACTGGTTATGGGAGACTCCCGCCCCGTTCGGTGTGGCAATGTTCACCACCGGCACACCGTTCGCCGCTTTATCCGTGGCGGTATTGCCCACTGGCGTCAGCGTGGCGGCAACGGCGGGCAGCAAAGGCTGCGTTGCGAGCAGGCCGCTCACCAGGTAGCTGAGCAGACGGTAGGTTAAGCGAACGGGAGGCTGATTCATGACGATAATCCCTTAAAACGCGACAGCAACGCGGTAGTAAATGCTGACATGATCCGGCCCAAGCCAGCCCGGGTAAACAACAGGAAGCCCGACGGTGAACGAGGTGGAGACCCACCGGCCCGCGGTTCTCAGTCCGGCTGCGGTGCCCCAGAGCGTGCCTCCGGCATAAGGATCAAGCCTGTCGGAGTGCAACCAGCCACCATCGACGGCGGCTAACGCGCTGACCTGGCCGATGCCCGGCAGCGTAAACAGCGTGTAGTTGAGTTCGTTTCGCCAGTACGCGCCATTGTCACCTGAAATATACTGCTCTTTAAAACCGCGCACGGAACTCTCACCCCCCAGCGTCAGACGCTCGCTGCCGTACAGGCGGTCCGGCGACCACTGCCCATAGGCGCTCGCCAGCCACCACAGATTCTCAGCCACCGGGCGCTGAAAGCTGGCATTAAGACTCCATTTACGGAACTGCGCTTTCGGCAAATCGCCGTTTTTGCTGCCGTCGCTTTCGGCATTCAGCCACGGCATGCCGCGGCTGAATGTCGGGTTAAAGGTTGCCACGCCGCCGAACATCTTCTGGGTATGGTTCAGGCCAAACAGCAGGCTGGTAAGTTTACGGCTGCTGCTTTGCAGCAGGACATCGTCCAGATAGTTATGGTTGATGCGATGACTCAGACCCACGGAGACACCGGTTTTGATATCACCGTTGCGGAACAGAACGTGCGAGAGATTGACGCGGTGCGTTTTGGTATCGCCGCTCGAGCGCCAGAGGTAGCCGTTGTTATCAATCGTGCTGAGGTAGTTATTCCAGCTGTAGCTGTAGTCCAGCAGGCTGTAGCCGTAAGGGATGCTGACGCCTGCGGCAAAATTCTGCGCGTCTTTTGCATGCGAAAACGCGCTGCTGCGCCCACCGTAAACAAACCAGTTGTCGGCCAGCCCCAATAGGTTGTTGCCGTTCAGCCCGGCGTTAATTTGCCCGACGCCCGTGCTTTTCTGGCCGCTATTATCAAAGCTGACTGAGCCGGAAAGAGGAAATTCTGGTCTGGCGGTCAAATGAACAATCGACCATCCTTGCCTGTCGGCTGGCAATATTTCAATCTTAACCGGCGTGGTACGGGCGCGGTTAATTTGTTCCATACCCTGTTCAATATCACGCAAGTTAAGAATATTGCCTTCCAGTCCCGGAAATGTCATTTTCAGCTCGCGCTCAGGCGCGCCGTCCATGCGTATTTTCTCGAGTCGGCCTTCCAGAATAACCAGACGCAGCTCGCCAGAACGTAAATCTTGCTCCGTCAGAAAAGCGCGACTGGTGATATATCCGCGGCTGATGTACCAGTCAGAAACCGTATTTGTAAGTTGATTTATACGGACCATATCCAGGCACTGGTTCTGCCATGGCGCGACTAATTTCTGCTGTTTGCGGGCATCAATAAGGGTGGCGCCCTCAAGCACAATACGGTTGATGGTGAAACAGGGCCCGGACGTCGGTACAGGTTGTTCAGGCTCAGAGGGGCGAGCCAGCGGCACGGCACGCTCCAGCGACTCACGCTGCTGCTGGTTCTGAAGGAGCAATTGCTGCTGCTGCTGTTCGATGCTGTTGCGATCTGCCGGGGATAACGGGGCTGCGAAGACTGACTGACTAAATGCCAGTAATACCCACATCGGGTAGAAAACTTTCATCCTTGATCCTGTATGCCTTATTGGCTTACGTCACGAATGGACTTCATGACATTTATTTACACTTCAGACTAATTTAAGCTCAAATGCAGGTTATTAAAACAGCAAAAGTACGGAAACGGACAATTTTCAGATTTATCTCTGCGATGCGTTACAAAAAATCAGAATATTATGATAAAAAAATCTGAGGCGATATGTTAGAAGCGCGACACTGCTAAGCGCAGTCTGAATAGCAGCAATATCTCTGCAGATAGTCACCTCTATGAAAGCACACAGCGAGAGCCGTATTGACCAGTACGTGTTATTCGGCAGCCGGTGTGATACGCCATGGCAGCAGTTCGTTGCCCCGATGATATCCGCAAAGTCATCCACACAACCAACACCATCGAGTCGCTGAACAGCGTGATCAGGCATGCCATAAAAATCCCGACCGATGAAGGTTGTGTAGCCGGGCAATTCAGGCGGCGTCACAGAAATGGACGCTGCCGCTGATGGACTGGCGTATGGTAATGAACCGCTTTGTTATTGAGTTCGGTGACCGCCTGGGCGGTCACTTCTGACAAAAGGCATTTACACCGGATGTGTGTACAGGGGCCAATGGCCCCATTTTGACTGCGCGACCGGTTACAGCCGTACCGGGTTGATATGCCAGATATGGTCGGCATATTCCTGAATCGTACGATCAGAAGAGAAATAGCCCATGTTGGCAATATTATGCATCGCTTTCATCGCCCACTCTTCTGGATGACGATACAGCTCATCCACCTTATCCTGGCAATCCACATAGCTACGGTAATCAGCCAGCACCTGATAATGGTCACCAAAGTTGATCAGCGAATCCAGCAGATCGCGATAGCGGCCAGGCTCCGACGGGCTGAAAAGTCCGGTACCAATTTGCGTCAGCGCCTGATGCAGCTCCGGATCCTGTTCGTAAAATTCCCGCGGCTTATAGCCGTTACGACGCAACGCCTCTACCTGTTCCGCGGTATTGCCGAAGATAAAGATATTATCCCCACCCACGTGCTCCAGCATCTCGACGTTTGCGCCGTCCAGGGTACCGATAGTCAAGGCACCGTTAAGCGCGAATTTCATATTACTGGTTCCGGAAGCTTCCGTCCCCGCTAGCGAGATCTGCTCTGAAAGATCCGCCGCCGGAATAATCAGCTGTGCGAGGCTCACACTGTAGTTCGGGACAAATACCACTTTTAGCTTTTCGCCAATCTGCGGATCGTTATTCACCACCGCCGCCACGTCGTTAATGAGGTGAATAATATGCTTAGCCATGTAATAAGCCGAGGCGGCTTTACCGGCAAAGATATTCACGCGCGGCACCCATACGGCGTCAGGATCGGCCTTGATCCGGTTGTAGCGGGTAATGACATGCAGAATGTTCATCAGCTGACGCTTGTACTCGTGGATGCGTTTGATTTGCACGTCAAACAGCGCTTTCGGGTTCACCACCACATTCAGCTGATGGGCAATCACGTTTGCCAGCCGCTGCTTGTTCTCCAGCTTCGCCTGACGTACGGCCTGATTCACCGTCGGATAGTCAATGTGCTGCTCCAGTTCCTTCAGTTGGCCCAGGTCGGTGCGCCAGGTACGACCAATGTTCTCATCCAACACCTTCGACAAAGGCGGATTCGCCAGCGCCAGCCAGCGGCGCGGCGTTACGCCGTTGGTGACGTTAGTAAAGCGCATCGGGAAAATCTTCGCGAAGTCGGCAAACAACGACTCCACCATCAGCCGGGAGTGCAGTTCGGAAACGCCGTTCACTTTATGACTAATCACCACCGCCAACCACGCCATGCGCACGCGACGGCCGTTGGATTCGTCGATAATCGACGTGCGGCTCAGCAGCCCGGTATCATTGGGATACTGTTCCTGCAACGTCTTCAGGAAGTAGTCATTGATCTCGAAAATAATCTGCAAATGGCGCGGCAGGATTTTGCCCAGCATATCGACAGGCCAGGTCTCGAGTGCTTCACTCATCAATGTGTGATTGGTGTAAGAGAAGACCTGGCAGGTGACTTCAAAGGCCTCATCCCAGCCGAACTTATGCTCATCAATCAGCAGGCGCATCAGCTCCGGAATCGACAGCACCGGATGAGTGTCGTTGAGGTGAATCGCAATTTTGTCTGCCAGGTTAGCAAAGGTTTTATGCAACTGATAATGGCGACTGAGAATATCCTGCACCGTGGCGGAGACGAGGAAATACTCCTGACGTAAGCGCAACTCACGCCCGGAGTAAGTCGAGTCGTCCGGATACAGTACCCGGGAGACGTTTTCAGAATGGTTTTTATCTTCTACCGCCGCGAAGTAATCACCCTGATTAAATTTACCGAGGTTAATCTCGCTGCTGGCCTGGGCGCTCCACAGACGGAGCGTATTGGTCGCATCGGTATCAAAGCCCGGGATAATCTGGTCGTAAGCTTCCGCCAGGATCTCCTCGGTTTCAACCCAGCGCGCCTGTTTGCCTTCCTGCTGAATGCGTCCGCCGAAGCGCACTTTGTAACGGGTATTATGCCGTTCAAACTCCCACGGGTTGCCGTACTCGAGCCAGTAATCCGGAGACTCTTTCTGTCGCCCGTCAACGATGTTTTGCTTAAACATCCCGTAGTCATAGCGGATACCGTACCCACGACCAGGCAGGCCTAGCGCCGCCAGTGAGTCGAGGAAACAAGCGGCCAGACGCCCAAGGCCACCGTTGCCTAGCCCCGGGTCATTCTCTTCGTCAATCAGCTCTTCAAGGTCCAGCCCCATCTCTTCCAGCGCTCTGTTCACATCCTCGTAGATGCCCAACGACAGCAAGGCGTTAGAGAGCGTACGGCCAATCAGAAACTCCATCGACAGGTAATAAACCTGGCGTACCTCCTGAGAAAGCTGAGCGCGATTAGAGCGCAGCCAGCGCTCCACCATACGGTCGCGAACCGCAAACAATGTGGCGTTGAGCCACTCGTGCTTATTGGCAATAGCTGGATCTTTACCAATGATAAACATCAGCTTATAGGCAATAGAGTGCTTTAACGCCTCAACGCTCAGCGTGGGTGATGCATAGCTAAAGGGTACATTCATCGCAATGACTCCTGTGATTACATCAAGCGTTGATAAAGTTCACGATAAGAGTGCGCCGCAACCTGCCAGCTAAAATCCATATTCATCGCCTGACGCTGAACGTAACGCCAGAGCGACGGGCGCGACCACAACACAAACGCGCGTCGAATTGCCCGCAGCAGCGATAGTGCATTGCTGTCTTCAAACACAAAACCGCTGGCCACGCCATCGGCCAGATTTTCCAGCGAACTGTCGGTCACGGTGTCAGCCAGACCACCGGTGCGCCGCACCAGCGGCAGCGTGCCGTACTTCAGGCCATACAACTGTGTTAAGCCGCAGGGCTCAAAACGGCTGGGAACCAGAATCACGTCGGCGCCTCCCATAATGCGGTGTGAAAAGGCCTCGTGATAACCAATCTGCACGCCAACTTTGCCAGGATGCTCAGCGGCAGCGGCCAGGAAACCTTCCTGCAGCACCGGATCCCCGGCGCCCAGGAGCGCCAGCTGTCCACCCTGCTCAAGCAGGCCCGGCAGCGCTTCGAGAACTAAATCCAGTCCTTTCTGGCTGGTCAGACGGCTGACCACGGCGAACAGCGGGGCTTTGTCGTCGACTTTCAGCCCCATCGCAATTTGCAACTGGCGCTTATTCTCCGCTTTGTCTTCAAGACAATCGCGATCATAACGCGATGCCAGCAGCAGGTCGCTTTCCGGGTTCCAGATTCCCGCATCCACGCCGTTCAAAATTCCCGATAGCCGCCCCTCATGCTGGCGCTGACGCAGTAACCCTTCCATGCCATAGGCGAATTGCGGTTCGGTTATTTCACGCGCGTAGGTCGGGCTGACCGCCGTAATATGATCGGCGTAATAGAGGCCGGACTTGAGGAACGAAATCTGCCCGTTGAACTCCAGACCATGCATGTTATAGAACGACCACGGCAGTTCTATCTCATTCATATGCCGGGAATAGAACATACCCTGATAGGCCAGATTGTGTACCGTAAAGACCGATTTCGCCGGCCGTCCACGCGTGGCCAGATAGGCAGGAGTCAGGCCCGCATGCCAGTCGTGAGCATGCACGACATCAGGACGCCAGAAAGGGTCCAGCCCACAGGCCATCTCGCTCCCCACCCAACCCAGCAGCGCAAAACGCAGCACGTTATCGGTGTAAGCATGTTGGTTGGTGTCGTGGTAAGGGCTCCCTGGGCGGTCGTAGAGATGCGGGGCATCAATCAAATAAATCCCCACGCCGTTATAGTGACCAAACAGCAGCGTCATGCGCCCGGCAAAAGTATCCCTGCGCGTCACAACCTGCGCATCGGTGACGCCACGGCGAATGTCCGGGAACGCCGGCAACAGCACGCGCGTATCAATACCCTCAGCGATTTGCGCCGCAGGCAGCGCGCCGATTACATCCGCCAGACCGCCGGTTTTTAACAGCGGGAACATCTCTGAACATACATGTAAGACCTGCATTATCGCTCCTGTTTATGCCCCAACTTCCGCAACATATCACGCGTAACCAGCACGATACCTTCCTCCGATCGGTAGAAACGACGCGCATCCTCTTCCGCGTGTTCGCCGATCACCATCCCCTCAGGAATCACGCAGGCGCGATCAATTACGCAGCGGCGCAGGCGACATGAGCGCCCCACCCACACATCTGGCAATAAGACTGCCGAATCAATGTTACAGAATGAATTCACGCGCACGCGCGGGAACAGCACCGATTGCACCACCACGGAGCCGGAGATAATACAGCCGCCGGAAACCAGCGAGTTCAACGTCATACCGTGACTACCAGAGCGGTCCTGAACGAACTTCGCGGGCGGCAGAGACTCCATATGGGTCCGAATCGGCCAGTTCTGATCATACATATCCAGCTCCGGCGTCACCGAGGCCAGGTCAAGGTTCGCTTTCCAGTAGGCTTCAAGCGTACCCACATCGCGCCAGTACGGTTCCGCATCCGGGTCAGACTGCACGCAGGAGAGCGGGAAAGGATGTGCATAAGCCATGCCAGCTTCGGTTATCTTCGGAATAATATCTTTACCGAAATCGTGGCTGGAGTTTTCGTCGTTATCATCTTCAGTCAGCAATTCATAAAGATAATCAGCATCAAAGACATAGATTCCCATGCTGGCCAGCGATTTGGTCGCATCGCTCGGCATCGCGGGCGGAGTCGCTGGTTTTTCGACGAATTCGATAATTTTATCGTTTTCATCCACCGCCATGACGCCAAAGGCGGATGCCTCTTCGATGGGCACCGGCATACAGGCCACGGTGCAGCGAGCCCCTTTTTCGACATGATCGATCAACATGCGCGAGTAGTCTTGCTTATAAATATGATCGCCGGCGAGGATCACCACATATTCCGCTTTATAGCGGCGAATGATGTCGAGGTTCTGCGTCACCGCATCAGCCGTACCGCGATACCAGTTTTCGCCATGCACCCGCTGTTGCGCTGGCAGTAAATCCACGAACTCATTCATTTCTTCGCTAAAAAACGACCAGCCGCGTTGGATATGTTGTACCAGAGTGTGCGATTGATACTGGGTGATAACGCCGATGCGGCGAATACCTGAGTTAATGCAGTTAGATAATGCGAAATCGATTATGCGAAACTTACCGCCAAAATGGACAGCCGGTTTTGCACGCTTAATAGTTAAGTCCTTAAGCCGGGTACCGCGCCCACCCGCAAGAATTAATGCAACGGTTTTGATGGGGAGCTGCCGCGCCAGCATCAACGGATCGTTCTTTTCTAGCCTAACCATGATTAACTCCTTTTTACATCCCAGCCTTCCTGTCCCTCTCACCGCGCAGCGGCCGCGAGTGCAACCGGAAGCTTCAGGGCTTACGACCTTTGAAATACGCACACTCCGTGCGCGGGCCCATGCCAGACAGCCATGACGACCGGATTATCCTCTCCGGCGAAAGGAGGAACGGCATGCCACTCCCCCTCAGGTAATTCCATGTATGCCACCTCAGGGGTGGCATTCACCGTCATTAACCAACGGCCAGACAGCAAAATTTGCAAACGCGCGGTGCCGTGCTGCCATTCATCAGCAGTTAACGGTTGTGCATACTGATTTAGCCAAACAACGTTGCCGTCCCCTTCTTGCCACCAGCGGTTACTGGTTAACGCCGGTATGCATCGACGCAGGTGAATGAGCGCGGCGGTAAATGCCGCCAGTCCGCTATTTGCCTGGTTCCAGTCAAGCCAGGTCAATGCATTGTCCTGACAATACGCATTATTATTGCCGTGCTGGCTATGGCCATGCTCGTCACCCGCCAGTAGCATCGGCGTGCCCTGTGCCAGTAGCAGCGTCGAAAGCAGGGCATGAACGCTGTCCCGACGCCGTTCAAGCACATCAAGACTGCCCCCTGTCCCCTCTATACCATGATTGCTGCTGTAGTTATTGTTAGTCCCATCGCGATTCTCTTCACCATTTGCCTCATTATGTTTCTGATTGAAACAAACGCAGTCGCGCAGGGTGAAGCCATCATGGGCAGTGATCAGGTTTACCGCCGCAGCGGGCGAGCGGCCATTGCGCAAAAAGAGATCGCTGGACGCGGCAAAACGCCGGGCAAACTCGCCCAATGACACGCTTTGTTGTAACCAGAAGCGTCTTGCGGCATCGCGAAAATGGTCATTCCATTCGGCAAACAGCGGCGGGAAGTTCCCCACCTGATAACCACCGGCGCCAATATCCCAGGGTTCGGCAATCAGTTTCACCGCCGCCAGCTGCGGATCGTGACGGATCGCTTCAAACAGCGGCGCATCCTGGCGAAATTCCGGCGTGCGTCCCATCACCGAGGCTAAATCAAAGCGAAAGCCATCGATATGACACTCATCGACCCAAAACCGCAGACACTGGCGGGCATACTCAACCACGTCCGGCTGGCTGAGATTGAGCGTATTTCCGCAGCCGGTCCAGTTGTAGTAATCCCCGTCTTCTCTGATCCAATAATAGTTACGGTTATCGATTCCGCGCAAAGAGAAGGTCGGCCCTTCAAGATCAATTTCAGCACTGTGATTCAGCACCACGTCGAGGATCACTTCGATACCCGCCGCATGCAGCGCCTTTACCGCATCGCGAAACTCATCAAGCGCACGCGCAGGCTCGCTGGCATAGCGTGGATCGAGCGCGTACATCGCCATCGGGTTATAGCCCCAGTAGTTGCTTAATCCCATTCTCTGCAGACGCGGTTCGCTGGCAAACTGCGCCACCGGTATCAGCTCCAGCGCCGTAATGCCAAGGGTCCTGAAGTAATCAATCATCACCGGATGACCCAACGCTTTATAGGTGCCGCGAATGGGCTCCGGTAACCCAGGATGCAACCAGGTCAGTCCTTTAACATGGGCTTCATAAATAACCGTCTCGCCCCAAGGCGTTCTCGGCGGCGCATCGTTCTGCCAGTTGTAATACAGATCCACAACCTGCGACTTTGGTGCAATCGCCGCGCTGTCGCGATGATCGGGAGAGCGCTCGCCGCCGTTGAGACGCTCATCATCGAGCAGTACACCCTCAACCCGATGACAGCACGGGTCGAGCAGCAGTTTGGCCGGATTAAAGCGGTGCCCCTGCGCTGGATCCCACGGCCCATGCACGCGGTAGCCATAGCGCAGGCCCGGGCCCGCAGCAGGAAGCCAGCCGTGCCAGATATTGCCCGTACGTACGGGTAAATCGAACCGCTGCTCATTGCCTTGCGCATCAAACACGCAGAGTTCCACCCGCTCGGCATGGGCGGAAAAGAGCGTGAAGTTCACGCCTTTTCCGTCATAGCTTGCGCCCAACGGTGAGGGTTTTCCGGCCGCCAGTGTCGTCATTCTGCCTCCCGTACCAGCCAGACGGTCGCCAGCGGCGGTAGCATAATCGAAAGGGAATGCTCACGCCCGTGGCTGGCGATGGCCTCGCTTTGCACGATGCCGCCATTACCGGTGTTGCTACCATGGTAGTACATCGAGTCGGTATTCAGTTCTTCTCGCCAGCGTCCCGGCTGGTTAATCCCGAAACGATAGCCATGACGCGGCACCGGCGTGAAGTTGCTGGCAACGATGACTTCATTCCCGGCTTTATCGCGGCGCACAAAGATAAAGACCGAGCGTTCGTGGTCATCCACCACCAGCCATTCAAAGCCGTAGGGGTCAAAATCCAACTCGTGCAGCGCTTTATGATGACGATAGGTATTGTTCAGATCGCGAACCAGGCGCTGGACGCCGTGATGCCAGTTATCGCCGCCGTCCAGCAGATGCCAGTCCAGACTACCGTCGTGGTTCCACTCCCTTCCTTGGGCAAATTCATTGCCCATAAACAGCAGTTTTTTCCCCGGAAAGGCAAACATCCAGCCGTAGTAGGCGCGCAGGTTGGCAAACTTCTGCCAGGCATCGCCGGGCATCCGGTCAAGAATCGATTTTTTGCCATGAACCACTTCATCGTGTGACAGCGGCAGCACGAAGTTTTCGGTGTAGTTGTAGAGCATCCCGAAGGTCATCTTGTCGTGATGATGACGACGATAGATAGGATCGAGCTTCATGTAGTCGAGAGTGTCATGCATCCAGCCGAGATTCCATTTGAACCAAAAGCCAAGACCCCCCGTCGAAGAAGGGCGTGTCACCCCGGCGAAATCGGTAGACTCCTCCGCCATGGTGATGGCCCCCGGCGTCTGTTCACCGAGCACACGGTTGGTATTGCGCAGGAATTCAATCGCTTCGAGGTTTTCCCGACCGCCGTACTCATTGGGCACCCACTCGCCCTCCTTGCGGCTGTAGTCGCGGTAGATCATTGAGGCAACCGCATCGACCCGCAGGGCGTCGATACCGAAACGCTCAATCCAGTACAACGCGTTGCCGACCAGGAAGTTGCTGACTTCACGGCGACCGTAGTTGTAAATCAGCGTATTCCAGTCCTGGTGATAACCTTCTCGCGGGTCGCTGTGTTCATACAACGCGGTGCCGTCAAACAATGCCAGCGCAAAGTCATCCGACGGGAAGTGGCCCGGCACCCAGTCGAGAATCACGTTCAAACCCGCAGCATGAGCGGCATTCAGGAAGTAGCGGAAATCTTCACGGGTACCAAAGCGGCGGGTCGGCGCGTACAACCCGGTCGGCTGATAGCCCCAACTGCCGTCGAACGGATGTTCGTTTACCGGCAGCAACTCCAGGTGGGTGAACCCCATCCACTTCGCGTAGGGCACCAACTGATCGGCCAGTTCACGGTAGCTCAACCAGAAGTTGTTATCGGTATGGCGGCGCCAGGATCCCAGATGGACTTCATAAATCGAAATCGGCGCATCAAACTGATTGGCCTGCTGACGGGAAGGCGGCTGTTCGACCTTTTCCGGTAAACCACAGATAAGCGATGCGCTTTCCGGGCGCATCTGCGCTTCAAAAGCATAAGGGTCGGACTTCACGCGCAGATGGCCTTGGGCGTCAATCAGCTCAAATTTATACAGCTGGCCGTTATGCGCGCCGGGCACAAACAGCTCCCAGATACCGGACTCTTTGCGCAGGCGCATCGGATGACGGCGGCCATCCCAGTAGTTGAACTGCCCGACAACGGAGACCCGACGGGCGTTCGGCGCCCAGACAGAAAAGCGCGTACCGGTGACACCATCCATCGTGTCGGCGTGTGCCCCCAGCGTTTCATAGGGCCGTAGATGGGTCCCTTCTGACAGCAGCCAGACATCAAGATCTTGCAGTAGCGGCCCAAAGCGATAAGGGTCGTCAATCAGGTTTTGCTGGTCATGCCAGGTGACCGCCAGCTGGTAACGAAAAGCATTTTTTCGACGTGGCAGAACGCCGCTAAAGAATCCGCGTGAGTCGAGGCATTCGAGTTTGCCGACTTTGCGCCCGGTTTTCGGTTCAATAACCCATACATCAGTGGCATCGGGTAATAATGCGCGTACTTCCAGCCCGGCATCGGTTTGATGCATACCCAGTACGGAAAAGGGATCCGCAAAATGGCCGGAGATAAGTGCATTAATCACGTCTCTATCGATACGATTAGACATGGTTTCATCCTGTTGTAAGTGTCGTCCTTTCCTGTATCTGACGACTTTTTTTGACCTGAACGGTGCAGCACACTGTGCATCCTCCTGCTCCGTCCCACCTTCAGGTAAGGCAACGTTATCGTTCCTTACTTAAAGCATAGCCAAGGCTCTCTTACCTCCGTTGGAAAAATCTAACATCCGCGTTTACTCCCTGTATTACGCAAAAAAAAGGAGGTGTAAGACACCCCCTTTTGGTTCATCCAGTTATCATGCCAGCTGGCGCAGCATGCGTCGCAGCGGCTCGGCAGCGCCCCACAGGAGCTGGTCACCGACGGTGAAAGCCGACAGGTATTCCGGCCCCATATTCAGCTTACGCAGACGGCCCACTGGCGTGGTCAGGGTGCCGGTGACAGCAGCCGGGGTCAGCTCACGCATCGTAATATCACGATCGTTCGGTACCACTTTGGCCCATGGGTTGTGTGCGGCCAGCAGTTCTTCAACGGTCGGGATAGAGACATCTTTTTTCAGCTTGATGGTAAACGCCTGGCTGTGGCAGCGCAGCGCGCCGACGCGGACGCACAGACCATCGACCGGAATGACTGACGAGGTGGCGAGAATTTTGTTGGTCTCAGCCTGACCTTTCCACTCTTCACGGCTCTGGCCGTTGTCCAGCTGCTTGTCGATCCAGGGGATCAGGCTGCCTGCCAGCGGCACGCCAAAGTTATCGACCGCCAGATCGCCGCTGCGGGTCAGGGCCGTCACTTTGCGTTCGATATCCAGAATGGCGGATGCCGGGTTCACCAGCTCGGTCGCCACGTGGCTATGCAACTGGCCCATCTGAGTCAGCAGCTCGCGCATGTGACGCGCCCCGCCGCCGGATGCCGCCTGGTAAGTGGCCACGCTAACCCACTCCACGAGATCCTGGGCAAACAGGCCGCCGAGGGACATCAGCATCAGACTGACGGTACAGTTCCCGCCAACAAACGTTTTCACGCCGTTATTCAGGCCAGCGGTAATCACATCCTGGTTTACCGGATCAAGGATAATGATAGCGTCGTCTTTCATGCGTAGCGAAGAAGCGGCGTCAATCCAGTAACCCTGCCAACCACTCTCACGCAGCTTCGGATACACGTCGTTGGTATAATCCCCGCCCTGGCAGGTCACAATAATGTCCAACGCCTTCAGCGCGTCCAGATCAAACGCGTCCTGCAGCGTACCGCCGGTGCTGCCACCAAAGGATGGAGCCGGCTGCCCCAACTGAGAGGTGGAGAAAAAAACAGGGCGAATGGCGTCGAAATCGCGCTCTTCAACCATGCGTTGCATGAGTACAGAGCCGACCATTCCGCGCCAGCCGATAAAACCAACATTTTTCATAACGTATTTCCTGGGAGATGTGTGCTGTTTGTGCCTAGCCAGTTTCCTGCTGGATCATCTCTCACATTACAAAATGCTGCTAAAGTCGCAAGTGAAATTAATCAATGATTGCGCGGCAATCAGAAAAGCAACTTATTGAACGCAGCTTCTGTCGACATCAGCCTCCAGAAAAACCTTAAAGATTATCTGGGTAACTGCCGCAGGAGGAAATATTTTCCGCCGCTTATTTATTGATCTGGATTATGGATCTGCGCAGAAATTTAGCGATATCACGCCGGGGAAGAAACCAAAGAAAACCAGGCCTGATGCGGCCTTACGAGAGGCAATCCTTTCGTCTCATCGCTCAGCAGAGAGGGATTTTTTGCGGGATTGGCGGGCGATTTTCCCGGCCTCGCGTCGCTCGGCCGGGCAATCTCATCGACGTTTAGCTTAACAGCGTAAACGCGATCATACCAACGATGGCACCGGTGGTACCGAGGATAGTTTCCATCATCGTCCAGGTTTTGAGCGTCTGTGCTTCGCTGGCGCCGGTAAATTTCCCGAACAGCCAGAAACCGGCATCGTTCACATGGCTCACGACGATGGAACCGCCTGCGATACAGATGGAGAGCGCTGCCATCTGCGCGCCGCTGTAGTTCAGCTGCTCGATGACCGGCATGACCAGCCCCACAGCCGTTAAGCAGGCGACGGTTGCCGAACCCTGGATAATACGTACCGCGGCTGCCAGCACAAAGCAGGTGATCGCAATCGGCAGCCCCATGCCCGTCAGCGCTTCGCCGAGCGCCGGCCCCACGCCGGAATCAACCAGCACCTGTTTGAACACGCCGCCGGCACCGATAACCAGCAGGATAATCCCCGCAGGCTGCAGCGCATGACCGCAGATCTCCATCACCCGATCTTTCGCCATCCCCTGACGTACCGCCAGGCCATAGATAGCCACCAGACACGCGATCAGAATCGCGGTGAACGGATGGCCGATAAACTCAAACCATTCGTAAGCGCTGGAGCCGACCGGCACAAAGCGCGCGGCGATTGTTTTCAGCCCCACCAACACCAGCGGCAGGAGAATCAGCGACAGGCTAAAGGCAAAGGACGGCATCTTGCCTTCACCCAGGCTTGGTTCACTAATATCGTCAGGAATATGCAGCTCAACGTAGCGGCTGATGAAGTTCCCCCACAGCGGCCCGGCGATAATCATTCCCGGAATCGCCGCACACAGGCCAATCAGGATCATCCAGCCAAAGTCAGCGTGCATTTGCGATGCCAGCAGCATCGGCGCAGGCCCAGGCAGCAGGAACGCCGCAGCGGCCGCCACGCCAGCAAACAGCGGGATAACCAGTTTCACCAGGTTGGTACCAGTATGGCGCGCCATGGAGAAGGCCACGCTGATCAGCAACACGATCGCCACTTCGAAAAATAGCGGCAGCGCGCAGATAAGACCAGCGAGGCCAATCGCGTAATGGGCGCGGCTGTGGCCGAAAGATTTCAACATCTTCACGGCAATCTGATCGACTGCGCCGGTTTCATGAAGAATCTTGCCAAACATCGCCCCAAGAGCCACGACGATCGCCAGGAAGCCCAGCGTCCCGCCCATCCCTTTTTCCATCGTTGCCGCAATTTTATCCAGCGGCATTCCGGAAAACAGACCGGCCCCAATAGAAACCACCATCAAAGCCACGAAAGCATGCATACGCGCCTTCATGACTAAAAACAGCAGCAGCAAAACGGAACCAACTGCCGTTAAAACAAGCGTTAATGTGCTCACTAGTTACTGCCTTTGTTGATTACCTCAATGGTGCTCGCGACCACGCCTTCCAGCGATTGATCGATATCGACGATTAAGACATCGCCTTCGTCTGCGCCAGGTTCCTGCAGCGTTTCAAACTGGGTCACCAGCATCTGGGTTTTAAAGAAATGGCCTTTACGCGCTTTCAGACGGCTTTCGATCAGGTCAAAATCGCCTTTCAGGTACACGAAAGAGAGATTTGGGTTGCCCTTACGGAGAATATCGCGATAGCTTTTTTTCAGTGCAGAACAGACGATCAGCGAGACTTTATTGGTTCTCTGCATGGCAAAAGCGGCGTCATTCAGCGCCTGCAGCCACGGTGTACGGTCATCGTCGTTTAATGGCTCGCCGGAGGCCATTTTGTTGATGTTGCTACGCGGATGCAGAAAGTCACCATCGAGAAACGCGGCATGCAGCTGATGCGCCACTTCGCTAGCGACAGCGGATTTACCACTGCCGGAAACGCCCATCAGAACATAGACGTGGTGATCATGGTTAGTCGTACTCAAAGCTTCCTCCCACTGGGCACATATACGAAGCCGTACTGGCTGCAAGAATACAGCGTGAAAGCTCGTATGCAGATTGATTGTTACGGGTAACTGTTATCGGTAACATTGTCATGCCGGATTTAGGGATAAGCAATGACCATTCGTGCCAGAAATGAATATGTGTGATCTACTTCAAACTTGTCAGTCTAAATTGATCCGCCCGGTGACAATGTGAAACCTAAATCTAACATCTTAGGCGTCACGACTTCACCCCGAATGCGGGCCAGCAGTCGCTCGGCACCAATGCGCCCCATTCGCTCACGCGGGGTCAGCACGCTGGCCAGTCGCGGCTCCATGACCTGACCAATATCATGGCCGTGGAAACCGGCGATCGCCATATCGTCCGGGATGTTCAATCCCAGGCGCTGACACTCAAAGGCGGCACCGACCGCAAGGTCATCGTTGGTACAGAAGATCCCATCGAGCTGCGGATATTCGCGGCGCGCCTGGCGCATCAGCTCAATCCCTGACGAATAGGATGAAGATTGTTCAACCATCACGCTATACGGCGTCATGCCGGCATCGCGCATCGCTTGCTCGTATCCCTTTTGCTTGATGATAGTACGTTCATCAAGGCGTGCCCCCAGATACGCCACATGGCGATGGCCGCGGGCAATAATCGCGGCGGTCATCTGACGTGCGGCATCGAAGTTATCAAAACCGACGGCGATATCGAGGCACGGCGACTGGCTGTCCATCAGTTCAACCACCGGGATACCGGCAACTTCGATCATTTTCAGCGTGCGAGGGGTATGGGTACGTTCGGTGAGAATCAAACCATCAATATTCCATGAAAGCATGGATTCGAGACGTTTTTCTTCCATTTCCGGCTTATAGCCGTAGTGCGCCAGCATCGTCTGGTAGCCAAAGGCATCGGTGACGCTTTCAATTCCGCGCAGCACTTCCGCGAAAACCTGGTTGGTTAACGAGGGCAGCAGCACGCCAATGGCGCGACTGGTGGCATTAGAGAGGATATCAGGCGCACGATTGGGAATATAACCCAGTTCATCGAGAGCAGCGGCAATCTTGCCACGCAGGGCCTCGGAAACCTGTTCCGGGTTACGTAAAAAGCGACTGACCGTCATTTTGGTCACGCCGACAAGATCGGCTACATCCTGAAGTACGGGTCTTTTCTTTTTCATCGTCCTGACTGTGATCAACGGGGAAACATTTTCTC
>NZ_JBCNNS010000063.1:0-27185 GCF_039594335.1 Raoultella sp. | reverse complement strand
TTTCGCTGGCTTCCGGGTCGTTAAGGATATCGGCGACCTGCTGCTGGTGCGCCGGGCGCAACATAAAGGAAGCATCGTGGAAAGCGTGTTGTGCCAGAAGGGTCAGGGCTTCAGGTTCAACCTTCAGGATCTCCTGACCTTCGAATTCGGCCACGGAAACATGTTCTTTGCTCAGCAGATAGTATTCAGTCTCATCTTTTGCCAGCGGAAAGGGTTCCTGGTAAACAAACGGTTTAGTCGACATAGCTTAGCTCCCTAAGAGTAAAACCGCCGGAGGAGGGCCTCCGACGGTTATGAATCAGAACATCATGGACATCCACGGATAGCCAATCAGCAGCAGGGCGGCCAGGAAGATGGCGCCGAAGATGGTGCCGAGGCGCCAGTAGTCTTTGGTCGGCAGGTAGCCGCTACCGTAGTAGATCGGGCTTGGACCGGTACCGTACGGAGTGATGATGCCCATCACCCCGAGTGAGGTCACCATCAGCAGGACGAAAACCTGCATATTCATACCCGGAATGGTGGAAGCGATAGTCAGCATCGCTGGCAACAACGCGGTGGTGTGCGCGGTAGTGCTGGCAAACAGGTAGTGCAGGAGGTAGAACGCCAGCAGCAGCACAATAGTCGCGACTCCCGGGGAGATGCCGCTCATCAGCGCACCGCCTTCTTTACCCAGCCAGGCGATAAAGCCAGTGGAGGAGAGACCGTCGGCCAGCGCCACCAGGGTTGCGAACCAGACAAAGGTGTTCCATGCCGCTTTATTGTTGGTGATGTCGCTCCACGAAAGTACGCCGGTCCACAGCATTAGCACAATCACCAACAGAGCGGCCAACGCCGGTTCAATCCACTCGGCGGCGAAAATCCACATAGCGAGGGCGAAGCAGACAAACACCAGCAGCAGGATCTCATTGCGTGACAGCTTGCCCAGTTTTTCCAGCTCACGAGCGGCCCACAGCGGCACTTCGTTGTTGATTTTGACTTCGGGCGGATAGAACCAGTAAGCCAGCAGCGGCATAGCCAGGATCAACAGAATACCCAGCGGCAGGAAGGCGATAAACCAGGTGCCCCACGAGATATTGATGCCGACGATGCTTTTGACCAGTGCGAGGGCCAGCAGGTTTGGCGCCAGCGCGGAGAGGAACATCGAACTGGTGATACAGGCTGCGGTAATAGCCACCCACATCAGGTAGGAGCCGATACGACGCGCGCTGGGATCGTTCGGTTTAGAACCGTAGAGCGGCGGCAGGTTGGCGATAATCGGGAAGATTGTCCCGCCGCTACGCGCGGTATTGGATGGAGTAAACGGCGCCAGCAGCAGGTCAGCGAAGGTAATGGCATAACCTAGCGTCAGGCTGCGACGGCCCAGATATTTCACCAGGATCAGCGCCAGACGGCGACCGAACTGGGTTTTATCGTAGCCTGCGGCGAACATGAAGGCGCCAAAAATCAACCACACGGTGGAGTTACCAAAGCCGCTGACTGCCCATTTAAATGAGGCTCCGGCCAGTTTGAACTTTGGATCGGCCAACTGCGCTGGGTTGAAGAGCAACCACTGGCTGCACAAGGCGATGACCACCACCCCGGTAATACCGATCACGGCGCCCGGCAGGGGTTCAAAAATCAGCCCGACAATGACGCCAACGAAGATCGCAAAGTAGTGCCAGGCATAGGGCGGTAACCCGTCAGGCACCGGTACGAAGAGTAAAAGAACTGCAACAATAATGGGGAGCGCCATCATCAGCAGGCGGTTTTTATTTGCCGCCTTGGGACTGGCGGCACCGGCAGGCGGTATGGTTGTCTGTTTCTCTTTCATAATGAGTATCTGCGAGTAGTTGAAAATAGGGTTGTGCCACATCAAAACTAGTGGTTTTTTTAATTTCAAAACTTTCTTTACTTATTAATCTTTGGTTTTGATGATTTTCTTGACAGTTATTTAACGCATTTCTTTGGGCGTTAAATTTAATTTGTTGGTTATTTATATATTGCGCTTTGTTGCTTTATTGCAATTGATCAAGATCAATAAATACTGTGTGTGGAGACATTTTTTTATTTTAATAATAACCCTGCTGGATGAGGTGCTTATTTGTTTAAAATATCACTAAATGTTAATAGTTAATATTGTTGAAAGCATTTTCTAGTGCCGTATTTATTTTATGTTTATGATTTTATTGATTTTTATTTTGTGATTGATATGTTTTTTTATTTAACAATAGTGGCGAATATGTTATCGGTTTTTTGCTTTGTGTGAATATTGTATTTTAAATTAATAATACAATAGAGGTATTGATGTTATTAGCGGTGTTAAATAGTTTTTTAACTAACGTAATAAGTTTAGTAACTAAAAATATCGCTATATTATGTTCATGACAACAGGAATTAAGAAACACAACCAAAAAAACAATTCCGTCACCTTATTCTGAATTTTGAATATTTAAGATCTGGAGTGTTAATATGACCAGTAACCCACGTATATTGCGTCCTTTTACCTTACCGAATGGTACTGAATTAAAAAACCGTTTGTTAATGGCACCAATGACCACCTGCACCGGCTATTTCGACGGCAGCGTCACCAGCGAACTGGTGGAATACTATCGCGCTCGCGCCGGCAGTATTGGCGCCATTATTGTTGAGTGCTGCTTTATTGACGACTACGGTCTGGCTTTCCCGGGTGCCATCGGCATCGACAATGACCAGAAAATTGCCGGTCTGGCTAAAATCGCCGACGCCATTAAAGCCGAAGGGTCAAAAGCCATTCTGCAGATCTATCACGGCGGGCGTATGGTAGACCCGCAGCTGATTGGTGGCCGTCAGCCGGTGGCGCCGAGCGCGCTGGCCGCACCGCGTGAAGGCGCCGCGATGCCGCGTGCGCTGACCGCTGAAGAAGTTGAGGGCATGATCGCTAAATTTGGCGACGGTGTACGTCGCGCCATCCTGGCCGGTTTTGATGGCGTGGAAATTCACGGCGCTAACACCTATCTTATCCAGCAGTTCTATTCCCCTAACTCCAACCAACGCGATGACCAGTGGGGCGGCAGCCGCGACAATCGCGCGCGTTTCCCGCTGGCAGTTCTGGACATTACCCATAAAATGGCGAGCCAGTACGCCGATGATGCTTTTATTATCGGCTATCGTTTCTCCCCGGAAGAACTGGAAGAGCCGGGTATCCGTTTTGACGACACCATGTACCTGCTGGAAAAACTGGCGGCGCGCGGTCTCGACTATCTGCACTTCTCCGTCGGTGCGTCTCTGCGTCCTTCGATTGTTGATACCCACGATCCGACGCCGCTGATTGAAAAATATTGTGCGCTGCGATCTGACACTCTGGCTCAGATCCCGGTGATGGGCGTTGGCGGTGTGGTCAATGCGGCGGATGCGGAGCAGGGGCTGGATCATGGTTACGATCTGATTGCCGTGGGTCGCGCCTGCATTGCCTGGCCCAACTGGGCGGCGCGGATCGCTGCGGGAGAAAATCTCGAGCTGTTTATCGACAGCACCCAGCGCGAAGCGCTGAATATTCCGGAACCGCTGTGGCGTTTCTCGCTGGTTGAAGCCATGATCCGCGATATGAGCATGGGCGATGCGAAGTTTAAACCCGGCCTCTTTGTGGAAACCGTCCAGGACGATGTCAACGAACTGGTGATCAACGTCAGTCTGGAAAATGACCGCATCGCCGATATCGAACTGGCTGCCGGCCCGCGACAGAACGTGGAGTTTACCACCAGCTTCGAAGAGATCCGCGAACGCATTTTGACCGCCAATACGCCGCACGTAGACGCGATTTCTGGCGCCACCAGCCAGAGTGAAGCGGTGAAAAAAGCGGTGTCGAAAGCGATGCTGAAATCAAGTAAAGCGCTGGCGCTGGAAGAGGGCGGCGCAGACCTGACGCCGAAAAGCTATGACGTGGTGGTGGTCGGGAGCGGCGGTGCCGGTCTGGCCGCCGCCATTCAGGCACACGACGAAGGTGCAAGCGTTCTGATCGTTGAGAAAATGCCCACCATCGGCGGGAATACCATTAAAGCCTCTGCCGGGATGAACGCCGCAGAAACGCGCTTCCAGCGGGTAAAAGGTATTGCAGACAGCAAAGAGCTGTTCTATCAGGAAAGCTTAAAAGGCGGGCACAATAAAAACGACCCGCAACTGCTGCGTCGATTTGTGGAGAATGCCCCACAGGCCATCGAATGGCTGGCATGTCGTGGGATTATGCTCAATGACATCACCACCACCGGCGGGATGAGTATCGACCGTACTCACCGTCCGCGTGACGGATCCGCCGTCGGGGGATACCTGATCAGCGGCCTGGTACGCAATATCACTCGTCGCGGTATTGATGTCATGCTGGATACGTCGGTGGACGAAATCCTGATGACGCATGACGAAGTAAGCGGGGTACGTCTGCTGAATGATGAGCAGGAAAGTATCGTGGTCCAGACCAAAAGCATCGTGGTAGCGACCGGCGGTTTCAGCGCCAATAGCGCGATGGTAGTGAAATATCGCCCGGATCTGGCGGGTTTTGTCACCACTAACCATAAAGGGGCCACCGGTGGCGGTATTGCGCTGCTGGAACGGATTGGCGCCGGTACCGTGGATATGGGGGAAATTCAAATTCACCCGACCGTTGAGCAGAACACATCGTATCTGATTTCCGAATCGATTCGCGGTGGCGGGGCTATTCTGGTCAATCAACAGGGTAACCGCTTCTTCAACGAAATGGAGACCCGCGATAAAGTGTCTGCGGCGATCATCGCGCTGCCGGAGCATTATGCTTTCATCGTCTTTGATGAACATGTGCGGGCGAAAAACAAAGCGGCTGACGAATATATCGCCAAAGGTCTGGTGACCAGCGCCAGCTCGCCGCGTGAACTGGCGGAGAAACTGGGGATGGATTACCATGCCTTCCTCGCTACGCTGGAACGCTATAACGGCTTTGTTGAACATCAGCGCGATGAAGAGTTCGGTCGTACCACCGCCCTGCGTGCGCCGGTCAACGAAGGGCCGTTCCATGCGATCCGCATTGCGCCGGGGGTTCACCACACCATGGGTGGCGTGATCATTAATACAGACACGGCGGTACTGGATACCCATCACCAGCCGATCGCCGGCGCTTATGCCGCGGGCGAAGTGGTCGGGGGGATCCACGGCGGCAACCGTATCGGCGGCAATGCCGTGGCGGATATTATTATCTTTGGCACCCTGGCGGGCTACCAGGCGGCAAAACGCGCCAGAGGCTAACGCTCAGTGATAACAGGCCGGGTTCGCCCGGCCGATTCCCGACGGCTGCCTGCCCGGGTGACACAGAGGAGCTTCAATGATGTCTGACATCTCTGGCGACCAACGCCTCTATAGCTACTCCGCGGTTTTGATGGGGTCTCCCATTCTGCTCAAACTGTTTTCCCATGATGAAGCCCTGGCTTCCCGTACCTTTCAACTGATTAAACGTTACGAAGATCTGTTTACCGTCAACCGCGCACATTCGGAGGTGATGGGGATTAATCATGCCGCCGGCCGCCATCCGGTTAGCGTCAGCCGCCCGGTTTACCAGCTCATCAAATGCGCGAAAGCGGCCAGCATGGTGCAGGAGAGCGCTTTTAATCTGGCGATTGGCCCGCTGGTGAAGCTATGGCGCATCGGTTTTCACGGGCACAGCGTGCCGGCTGCCGCAGATATTGCCATGCGCTTAGCGCTGACCCGCCCGCAGGATGTTATCCTGGATGACGCCGCCAGCAGCGTTTTTCTCGCCCAGCCGGGAATGGAGATCGATCTTGGGGCGATAGCCAAAGGCTACATTGCCGACCGGGTCCGCGATGACCTGCAGCGCCAGGGCGTGGACGCGGCGCTGATCAATCTCGGTGGCAACGTGCATACCCTGGGGGCGTGGTCGATTGGGCTGAAAAAACCGTTCTCGGCCGACAATGCGCTGGTGGGAAGTATCGACGTCGTCGGCCAGTCGGTCGTGACATCCGGCATTTACGAGCGCTATTTTGAGCAGGATGGTCGACGCTGGCACCATATTCTCGACCCGCGCACGGGTTATCCGCTCGATAACGAGCTGGAGAGCGTCACCATTATTGCAGATGACTCGCTCGACGGAGATATCTGGACCACGTTGATCTTCGGTCTTGGAGTAGAAAAAGGCTGTGCGGCGTTGCGTCATCGCGAAGACATTGAGGCGATTTTCGTCACCAAAAATCGCGACATTATCCTCTCATCACAGCGCCGCTTTCGTTTCCAGTTACTTGACGACAGCTACCGGCTTACTGACTGTACTGCTTAAGCAGGCTGTACTGCTCGGCGACCAGCCGGTAACGATAGACCGGACGCCCGGTGGCGCCGTAGTGAATGCTGGTGTAGAGAATATTAATCTGCGCCAGCCAGATCAGGTATTTGCGGCAAGAAACGCGGGAAATATTGACCGCTACCGCCAGTTCGTCGGTAGAAAACTCGATGCCCGGATGGGCGTCAATCCACTGGCACAGCGTACGCAGCGTCTGAGCGGTTAAGCCTTTTGGCAGCTTGCGCGCGTCGCTGGCTTCCGGCGCATTGCCGTGGAGCAGGCGGTCAACATCGGCCTGTTCATAATAGGGCTGTCCGGTCATCAGTTTGCGTTTTTCGCGCCAGGCGGTCAGTGCCTCTTCGAAGCGCGGAAACTGGAACGGTTTGATCAGATAATCGACGACGCCATAGTGCATCGAGGTTTGCACGGTGGCGGCATCGGCGGCGGAGGTAATCATAATCACGTCAATAGGGCGGCCGGAGGCGCGGATGGTCGGTAGCAGATCCAGCCCGCTGTCATGCTGCATATAGACATCCAGCAGCACCAGATCGATCTCCTGCCCACTATCGTTAATCATCTCCTGGGCCTTGCTCAGCGTAGACGCAGTGCCACAGCAGCGGAAGCCGGGAATTCTCGCCACATACAGGCGATTCAGTTCGGCGACCATGGCATCATCGTCAACAATTAATACATTTATCACGCACGTTTCCTTTTACTATCCCAGGGAAGATGAACAAAAAATTGGGTAAAAACGCCAGGTTCAGACTCGACGGCGAGCGTGCCGCCCAGTTCACGGAGCTGCTGGCTGGCGAGAAACAGGCCAACGCCGCGATTCTCACCCTTGGTGGAGAAGCCTTTATTAAAGATGGCATCAATATTATCCGGCGGAATACCCGGCCCGTCATCGCTGACTTCTCCGCTCAGCCAGCCGTTCTGATAGTGCAGCAGCAGGCCGACTTCACCCTCGCTTTGGCCGCTCATGGCATCTAACGCATTCTCAATCAAATTACCCAGCACGGTGACCAGCACGGTAACTTGCTTTTCATTTGGGCAGTCGGGCACCAGGCTCTCTTCGGCTAAGTGAAGCGTGAAGCCGCGCTCTTTGGCGCGCTGGATTTTACCAATCAGGAAGCCCGCGACCACCGGTGATTTGATACGATGCTGAATTTCGCCAATGTCCGCCTGATAAGTATGGGCGGTTTGCAGCACATACTCCTCCAGCTTGTCATAACTTTTCATGTTTAACAGGCCGAGGATCACATGCAACTTGTTCATAAATTCATGCGAGGTGGTGCGCAGCGCATCAACATAGTTCACCATACCGTCCAGCCGCTGCAACAGCTGGCTGACTTCCGTTTTATCACGGAAGGTACTGATGGCGCCGACGATGGCGTTCTGGCTGCGTACCGGCACGGTGTTGCTGATCAGCAGGAATCCGTTGCAGCCGAGCTCGCGATCGTAAATTGGTTCGCCGGTCTGCAAGACCTCCTGCAGATCCGCCAGCAGCGGAGTGTGAGCAATCTCTTTGCCGGGGCCGCTCAGCAGAATTTCGCTGGCGGCCGGGTTGATCAGCGTGACGCGCCCCTCGACATCCACCGCGACGACCCCTTCTTTTAACGAATGAAGCATCGCCTGTCGCTGCTGAAACTGTGTAGAGATCTCCTGCGGCTCCAGTCCCAGCAACACGCGCTTGAGTCCGCGCACCAGGCTCCAGGTACCGATGCCACAGACCAGCGCGCTGAAGAGCACGGTTAGCAGCACGTCCCAGCGGCCTTTAGCAATCTGTTTATCCACTTTACTCAGCGAAATCCCGACCACCACCACGCCGATTTGCTGCTGTTGGTCGTTGAATACCGGGGTAAAGACACGCAGCGCCGGGGCCAGCACCCCGTGATTGATGGCGACATTCTCTTTGCCGGTAAAGGCGGGCTGAATATCCTCGCCGATAAATCGTTTACCAATAAGCTGGGCGTTGGGATGCGAATAGCGTACGCCGTGCATATCGGTCACCACCGCATACAGCAGATCGTTCCGCCGGGTGATGGCCAGCGCCAGGGGCTGGATAATCCCGCTCTGCGGCGGCTGCGTCAGGGCTTGCTTCACTTCCGGCATATCGGAGAATGTGCGTGCCACCGCCAGCGCCGTATCTTTGACGCCGTCGCGAGTGGTGTCGCTGATCTGTATAAACCACAGCGCGTAGACCAGCAGCAGGACTGAACCAATCACGCTGCTAATCATGAGCGTCACGGCGGTACTCAGCTTCATACTCATCAGACGTTTGCGCGCGGGCGGAATAGACTCCGCGATATCCTTCATACCATCCCCTGAACTGTTCAGTGAAGGGCTATTATCGCTGAAGGTAACCATTTCTTAAAGCTATGTAAAAAAGCAAAAACGGCGCTGAAAGAACCGGGAAGCGTGACCTTACTCGCAGGACCTTACAATAAATATCCTTATAGTGAATATGGAGTTATTTAAAAGGAGGTTTTTATGAGCAGTAAGCCAACCGCATCAATGATGGAACGACGCCACCCTGAAACCCGTCTCATCGACACGCTCGCCACCCTCGATATGCTGACCCTGCTGCATAAAGACGATCGGCAAATTGCCGACGCCGTCGGGGCCTGTTTACCGGAGATTGCCCGTCTCGTCGATAATGCCGCTGCCGCCCTGAGCCGGGGAGGACGACTGGTGATTATCGGCGCCGGAGCATCCGGCCGCGCGGCGCTACAGACGGTCAGCGAGTATGCGCCGGAAGAGAAACATTCCCTGGTTGGGCTCATTGCCGGCGGCCCGGCTGCCGCGCTGCAGGAGATGGAAACGGCCGCTCATGATTACGACCTCGGCGCACTTGAGTTGCAGGCTATCCATTTTTGCAGCAACGATATGCTGCTGGCGCTGACGGTTAGCGGAAAAACGCCATGGGTATGGGGCGCGATGCGTCATGCCTGGTCGCTCGGCGCGCCAATTGCGGTGCTGACACCGCAGGCAGAGAGTGAAGCCGCCCAACTGGCGGATATCATTATTGCGCCGCAAAGCGGGCCAGAAGCGGTGGCGGGGTTCGGTAACCCGAAAGCGCAGTTGGCGCAGCGGCTGATCCTCACGATGTTGACTACCGGACTGGCGATTCGCAGCGGCAGGGTTTACAGCAACCTGCGGGTCGATCTGCAGGCGACCAGTCCACGCTGGAGTGAACGCCAGATTGCCATCGTCATGACCGCCACCGACTGCTCGCGCAGCGAGGCTAAAGCCGCGCTGGCTAGCTGCAATCAGCACGTCCGGACGGCAATCCTGATGCTGATGACCGGGCTCGATGCCTGGCAGGCGCGGGATCTGCTGGCGGAAAATAACGATCGTTTGCGCCTCGCGCTGCAGAAGGCAAAGCGCTCGACGCTGAGTCGTGTCAATTGAATGATGCGGTGCGCAATCGCGCACCGTTATGCCGCGACGGCGATGGGGAATAAATAACTAAATTAAGCGGCGGGAATTATTGTATCCCTTAATTCTCGCTGTTATTTTCTGACTTTTATTTTCTCACGCAATATTTTACTTTTTTAAGTTAAAAAAGTGTTTATCAAAAATTGATTAACTGTGCGAAAAATGTAAATGATATTTTAAAATATAATAGAAATGCGTTAACATATGTGCACTTATTTCATTGTGCTATGCGATAATTCTATTATGCCTGCAATAAAAAAATCTCTTTTATCTGTGACCGCACTGGCGATGTTTGTCAGTACCGCGTCGTATGCGAATACTGATACCGCTCAAAAAACCGATTTTCTGCTGATTGGTGGCGGAATTATGAGCGCCTCTCTTGGCACCTGGTTGCAGGAATTACAGCCGGACTGGAAACAGGTGATGGTTGAGAAGCTGGATGGCGTTGCGCTGGAATCCTCTAACGGCTGGAACAACGCCGGGACCGGTCACTCAGCGAACATGGAGCTGAACTATACGCCGGAGCGCCCGGACGGTTCTATTGATGTCAGTAAAGCGCTGGATATTAACGAGCAGTTTATGATCTCTCGCCAGTTCTGGACGGCGCAGGTTAAACGCGGCATTTTGCACGATCCGCACGCCTTTATTAATTCCACTCCGCATATGAGTTTCGTCTGGGGTGATAATGTGGAATATCTGCAAAAGCGTTATCGCGCATTGCAGCAAACCACGCTATTCCAGGGCATGAAATTCTCTACCGATCACGCGCAAATTAAACAATGGGCGCCGCTGGTGATGGAAGGGCGCGATCCGCAACAAAAAGTCGCGGCAACCTGGACCCCGGTCGGCACGGATGTTAACTACGGTGAAATTACCCGTCAGCTGATCGGCAGTCTGAAGAAAAATAATAATTTCTCGCTGCAAACCTCTTCTGAAGTGACCGATTTTAAACGCAATGCCGATAATTCCTGGCACGTGACGATCAAAAACGTCAATAGTGGTCAGGAGCAGGCGATCAATGCGAAATATGTCTTTATCGGTGCCGGAGGCGGCGCGCTGAAATTACTGCAAAAAACCGGTATTCCGGAAGCCGATAATTATGCAGGCTTCCCGGTTGGCGGCTCCTTCTTGATGACTGAAAATCCGGCCGTGACGAAGCAGCATCTGGAAAAAGTGTACGGTCAGGCCTCCGTCGGCGCCCCGCCGATGTCGGTTCCGCACCTGGATGCCCGTTTCATTGATGGTAAGCGCGTGGTGCTGTTCGGGCCGTTTGCGACTTTCTCGACGAAATTCCTCAAAAATGGTTCATTTATGGACCTGCTGAGCACCACCACCACTGATAACGTGCTGCCGATGACCCACGTCGGTCTCGACAACTTCGATCTGGTGAAATACCTGATTAGCCAGGTGATGATGAACGATGATGACCGTTTTGCGGCGCTGAAAGAGTACTATCCGGATGCGCGTAAAGAAGACTGGAAACTGATCCAGGCCGGTCAGCGCGTGCAGATTATCAAGAAAGATGCCGATAAGGGTGGCGTCCTGAAGCTGGGTACCGAAGTGGTGGTTGATCAACAGAAAACCATTTCTGCGTTGCTGGGGGCATCGCCGGGGGCATCAACCGCGGCACCGATCACCCTTAACGTCCTTAAACAGATGTTCCCGGAGCAGTTTGCTTCTGCTCAATGGCAGAACCGTATTCATGCTATCGTACCGAGCTACGGGCAGAAGCTGAACGATAACCCGGCCCTGACGCAGCAGGTATGGGATGACACCGCCGCGACTCTGCAACTGGTGAAACCACCGGTCATCGACATGAGCAAGACTCAGCCCGCGATGACCACCGCCAGGCCGGTCGAGGCGAAACCTGCCGAGTCGGCGCAGCACGATATCGCGCTGTAATCTGATATAACGCACGCCAAAGAGAACGCCAGTTGGTTAATCACCGACTGGCGTTTTTTTTTGCGGCGGATGCCTCCGCGTACTTCCTTGCTCACTGTCTTCTCCGTCGCCGAACTTGCGCCCCGTTAAAACTTTCGCCGCAGATTGTGGTTATACTGGCTTGAATTGACAAGAAAAAGGCGGAAATGCGGGGCACAAGTAATGAAAGACGACATTAATCAGGAGATAACCTTCCGCAAACTGTCGATATTTATGATGTTCATGGCTAAGGGGAATATTGCCAGAACTGCCGAAGCCATGGGGCTGAGCGGAGTGAGCGTTCATCGGGCGTTGCATACCCTTGAAGAAGGGGTGGGTTGCTCGCTGTTTGTGCATAAGGGGCGAAATTTACTGCCACTGCCGGCGGCCTGGACACTACTGGAGTACTGCCAGGATGTGACCAGTTTAATGACCCGTGGACTGGAAGCCACGCGCAAGGTGGCTGGCGTCGGCCAGGGGCGTCTGCGTATCGGCACGCTCTACTCTCTGACGCTTGAGACGGTGCCGCGGATTATTATGGGTATGAAGCTGCGACGACCCGAACTGGAGCTGGATCTGACCATGGGATCCAATCAGATGCTGCTGAATATGCTGGAAGACGATGCTCTCGATGCCATTCTGATTGCGACCAATGAAGGGGAGTTCAGCAATTCTGCCTTTGATGTGGTACCGCTGTTTGAAGACGATATTTTCCTCGCTGCACCGGCAGCGGAAAAACTTGATACCGTGCTGCCTGCCGACCTGCGCGATTACGCAGACCGCAAATTTGTCTCGCTGGCCGAAGGTTTTGCCACCTATGCCGGGTTTCAGGAAGCCTTTCAGGTGGCGGCATTCGAACCCGCAATTGTGACCCGGGTGAACGATATCTTCTCAATGATTAGCCTGGTGCAGGCCGGCGTCGGTTTTGCGCTGCTGCCAGGACGGATGAAAAAAGTGTATGAAAACGATGTGCAACTGTTAAAGCTGGCGGAACCCTACCAGATGCGCCAGCTGATCTCTATCGTCTATGCCCACCATCGCGAGCGCGACGCCGATCTGCTGGCGCTGGCGGCAGAAGGGCGAATGTACGCCCGCAGCCTTAACCGTTAAGCCGCTGTGCCAGATGGCGGGCGACCTCCACGCCGCTGCTCTCAAGCGCAAGGCTCTCTCCTTGCCAGCCCGCCTGGCGAGTGAGGCAGGTCAGTACGCCGCCAGGCGGCATCTCTATCGCCAGCCGGGCATCGCGCTCTTGCGCCGCGATGATGGCATCCTGCCAGCGCACCGTCCGCGCCATATTCATCGCCAGATCGTCGGCGATCCGCTGCGGATCCCACAGTACCCGTGCGGTGGAACCGCTCAAATAAGCATACCGCGGGCGCTGTAAAGAGACTGGCGAGAATGCCTGCGCCAGCTTCGCCGCCGGGGCCTCCAGCAGCGCGCAGTGTGATGGAACGCTGACCGCCAGTCTCTGAGCTTTGGTGGCGCCGATGGCCAGCGCCTTCTGCGCCACGCGCGCCATTGCATCATCGGTACCGGCAATGACAATCTGCGTGTCGGCATTAAGGTTAGCGATGTAGGTTTCTCCCGCGATCAGCAACGCTTCCACCCGATCCCGCGTCAGCCCCATAATCGCGGTCAGGCCGTAACCGTGTGGATAGGCCTGTTCCATTAAATCGCCGCGTAGCGCCACCAGGCGCAGTGCGCTGGCGAAATCCAGCGCCCCGGCAATGACTGCAGCAGGAAAGGCGCCGATCGACAACCCGCTGACGATATCCGGCTGGACACCCTGACGCTGGAGTTCCCGCGCCCAGGCCACACCGGTGATGAGCAGGCACAGCTGTACGGCCCGGGTGTGTCTGAGCGCCTCGGCGCTATCTAAGGTAATGAGTTCTTCCCCGAGTACACCGCGGGCCACGGCGAAGATCGCCTCACGGTTGGGGATGGCGTCGAGCATGCCCGGACGCTGGCTTCCCTGACCGGGAAAGGTGAAGAGAATTTTCATGCTTCCTCCCTGTGCCAGGGCGTGGTGGTCAGACGCGCGCCCCGGGACGTTTTCAGCAATACGCGGCCATCGCGCAGCCATTCATTCAAGGCAAAGGCGCCGAAGGGCGTTTCAATCTGGGTGTCGGCCCGACACGGCAGCTTCTCAACCTGCGCCTGCCACAGACTGAGTTCATCGTCAGTCAGTGGCATCGGCGCGCGGATCAGCAAATCGAGATCGCTGTCGGCGTGCAGAACGGGAATTTCGGTGGCCAGCGCATAGCCAGTGCTGCCGGTAATGCCCCACAGCCACGGCCACGCAAAGGTGGTCAGTAAAATAGCCGCCTGAACCGGCGGCTGGGAAACAAACGGCGAGTGCAGCAGGCGTTCGCGTTCGGTAAGTGCTTCCGGTGTTACCACGCGGGAAACCGCCTCTGCTTTCACCCATCCGGCGGCGCGCTGTTCGCGTTTCATGCCGCGTACTCCCACCGGAATATCACCGTTTTCATTAACATCGCGCCGCACCACCACCGGTAAACCGGGGTGCCACTGGGTGACCACCCAGGCCTCCTGAACGGTCAGTAAGGCGTCGGCGTTGTTCAGCCACAGTAAATCGTGCGGGCGCGAAGTCAAGGTCATATCAGAGTCCGGAAGTCAGGGTAATAAACAGCGGTAACGACAGGATACACAGAACGGAGCTCAACAGCAGCACGGCTTCGGCATCTGGCGACTGGACGCCAAAGCGGTTGCCGAATACCACGCCGAAGAAACCGGCAGACAAGGCAATCATCAGAATAGCGGTGATCGCCACCGAACCGTGCAGACCGAAGGCCAGAACAATGCCCCAGGCGATAAACGGCTGGATCAGCAGTTTGGCGATGGTTGCGATGCCGACCATCGCATTCAACTTCAGTTTGCGGGCAGAGAGGATTACCCCGGTCAGGAACAGCGCAGCCGCGGTGGCAGACAGGCCCAGTGGTTTGATCGCCGCCAGCAGCAGGTCCGGCATAGTGATGCCGATAGCCGAGAGGATCACGCCGAGCAGTGGGCCCATGACGATAGGTTTTTTCAGCGAGCGCCACATCAGTACCGGCAGCATCGCCAGGGTAGAACCGCTGTTTTCACCGACGGCGCGCGCTTTTTCACGTTCGAGGATCAGCAGGCAGAACGGGGTCATCAGGACCGAGCCGCAGGCAATGGATACCGCCACGGACAGTGAGGTGGCCGAACCTTCGCCCAGCACGCTGCCGAGAATGGGCAGACCGAGCGCGGCATAGTTCGGTAACGCGACAGTGAGGGTCAGCACCGCCGCATCCTGCGGCGATTTTTTAAAGACGCCGGTGGCAAGAAAATAGATCGCCGCATAGGTTATCCACATGGCGCCGGTCAGCACCACAATCAGCGGGGACTGCGCGACGATACCCGCCCACGGTGTCTGTACGGTGGCGCTGAACAGCGCGGCGGGCAGGGCAAAGTCCATCACAAAGATATTCAGCAGCGACACGTTTTTGTTGTCGACCATTTTGGCTTTGCCAGCCCAGAAGCCCAGTAGCATGATGACAAAAATCGGCGCCAGGGCATGAACAATTACATAAGTCATAGAGTAATCACCTGTAGATAAAAAAAGAAATACGCGTCATCCAGCAAGCTGCCTCTGCGTTGGCTGTCTTTCCGCACCCCGGTCACTTACTCAGGTAAGCTCCTGGGGATTGACTCCGTTGCTGCCTTGATCCAGCGTGAAGGATTTAGCGTATTGGGCTAATTGCGATGTTTTTAATTATCTAAAAGCAGCGTGACGTGGGCGCTATGCTGCGCCCGACGGTGGCCGCTTTCGGCAGGTCTTTTTTACGGACTTCTGATGTTGCCCGTTACCAGCTGGCGCGCATCTGTTCACGGACAAGGGCAGAGCTACGACGATTTTCCGCGCCGAGACGATTTTTCAGCGTGGGGTCTTTACGCGCATCGGCAATGGCTTTTTGCACGGTTATCTCCACCAACGCGAGGTCAGCATCAGACGGAGCATCTGGATTGCTGAGATTGAGCAGGTCGGAGAGCAGACCGAGCGTCGCGTAGTTGCTGACGTCGTAGGCCATGGGGGGAATGGTCGCCGCCAGTTTTTCCAGCGCCTCGACGGTGCGCAGAGTGATACGCGCGGCGGACGCTTTGCCCATCGCATGGACCAACACACCTTTGTCGTTGATGGCAATCAGGCGGTTGGCTTGGTAGCCGTGCGCCAGAAACGCCCCGGACATCGCTTTGCCGACGATCAGGCCGATCACCGGATGGCCCGCGAGGCGCGCTTTCGCATAAGCGCCTGCGGCACCGGCCAGTGCCTGGTGAATACCGAACGCTTCTTCGCGGCGGCCATAGGCCTGGCTCGGGACGTCAATCACCGCCACAATCGGGCGTTTCACATCGCTGTTGGCGTCGGCAGCGAGAGTCTCATTGACCACTTTCGCCAGCGTCCAGCCTTCCAGCAGACCCACTTCGCCGTTGGCGGCGCGCGGGTAGTGGTTGCTGGCGTCTGGTACCACGGCGATGAAGCGCACGTTTTCGCCATTCAGCTCCCCGTCGGCAACTTGTACGGACGGGCAAAGGCCGCTCATGCGCGGCGCGTTCGGCGCCAGTTTTTCCAGCCATACGGCTCCACGGCTATTGGACGGAATCATCATTTCACCTCCCGGGCAAAAAGCTGTTTGATCTGCACGGTATCCGCCTGCTGGCGGGTATCGAAGTGGGTCAGGCGTGCCAGGTAATCCGCATATTTATCGCTGCGGTGTTGTGCCGGAACGCCTCTGGCAATGGCCTCATTCATCGCTGATTTCACCGCGTTGACGCCGTCACCGACCAGCGCATCGACCAGCCCGCTTTCATAACGGATTTCGCCACCGGTCATGCTCCAGATAAACGGGCGATCGCGGGAGTCGTACTCGTCAATACCGGCTTCCTGCTCGATGACCTGCGGGCCGTTGAGACCCAGACGCGCCTCGCGGGTGACAATCAGATAGCTGCACAGCGCGGCGGCGATGGACATCCCGCCGAAGCAGCCAACGGTGCCCGCGATAATGCCGACCACCGGGGTGTAGCGACGCAGGTCCACAATCGCCGCATGAATGTCGGCGATGGCCGCGAGGCCGAGGTTGGCCTCCTGCAGGCGCACGCCGCCGGTTTCGAGGCACAGTACCGCCAGCGTCGGGATGCCGTTGCGATTGTCTTCCGCCGCCAGCTCCAGCGCAGCCGCCATTTTCGCGCCGGAGACTTCGCCCATACTGCCGCCCTGGAAGGTGCCTTCGATGGCGATCGCTACCGCGGACTGGCCGTTGATGGTGCCGCGAGCGACCACCATGCCATCGTCAGACTGCGGTACGACGCCCTGCGGTGCGAGCCACGGTGACATAATGCCGGCGAACGGATCGAGCAGTTCGCGGTAGCTGCCTTCATCCAGCAGCGTCAGGGCGCGTTCACGGGCGCGTAATTCAATAAAGCTGCGGTCGTTACGCATGGGATACCTCCTCAAAAACCTGTTCGATGCGAATGCGCGCCACGCCCGGCGTCGCGCCGAAATCGTGGATAATCAGCGTGCCGGCGGGCAGGCCGTTGATCAGATTCAGGCGGTCAAACAGCGCGTTCCAGCGGTGAGTGCTGTTGTCCACGGAGGTGGTGATAGCAATGTTGAGCGTGTCGCCGACTGTCGCGGTGAACAGCACTTCCATATCACCGGAGCCAACGACGCCTGCCAGGGCTTTACCGCTGACGGTGTGGCTGGCAGGGAATGACAATGTAATGTGTTCCATAACATCCTCTTTAAATTGAGCAATACGTGGGCTGGCTGACCCTGTCGAGAAACAGCGTGGCGGCGAGCAAATCGGCGGCACCGCCGGGCGAAGCGTTGAGGGTGAGCATCTGCGCGTCCAGTCTGGCGAGCGCTTTGCTGCCCTGAACCGTGGCGCTGCCGCCCGCACTCAGCACGGCGCGCGCGCCGGTCTGCATCGCGTTGAGGCCGACCATTCCAGCGCGAGAAAGCACGCAGGTATCGCTGAGCGAGGTCATGACGGCCATCAGCGCGTCAAGACGAGCCGCATTTTCACCCGCACCCTGCGCGCGGCTGCGCAAGAGCTGGGGCAGCGCCAGTTTCATCACGTGCGGGAACGCCTGCTGCGCCTCTTCACGCGCGCCAGGTACCCGGTAGCGGTTCGTCGCCTTCAGGCCTTTGCTGAAGACCTTCGGCGCGGCGCTGTCCGGCAGACGGGCAAGCACGGCGGCCGTGTCCGCAATCTGCTGCGCGCTGGCGTTGGCATTTAACATTGCGCTCGCGCTAACCAGTAACCCCAGCGCCCAAATCGCGCCGCGATGGGTATTTACACCGTCGGTGGCCGCCATCATCTGCTGTTCGCCTTCGCGTCCTATACGGCCAACGGTTTCACGCAGGGCGATGTCGGCCGGGCGCAGCCAGCTCTGCTGGGCCAGTTGCAGAAACGTTGGGATCAGGCTGTGCGCCGAGCGTTCCATCAGATCTAACGACAGGTCGTGATGGGCGCCGTTTCCCCGGCTGTCCACCAGACCCGGCTTTGGACTTAATCGCGCTTCGTCGATCAGGCAGTCGCGGGCGATCAACGCCAGCTTTTCGGCCTGCAGCCCGGCATGAGTCTGTGGCAGGCGTTTCATTACCAGCTCCGGAATTTTGCTGGGGGGTTGTAAAGGCCGTCGGACCATTCGACCAGGTCGGCAACGCTGCCGGCGGCGAGCAGGGAACGGGTCGCCTCGCTGCGGCGAATACCAATGTCTTCCGGATAGACCACTTTGCCGCTTTGCCGTAGTTCGGCGACGCGTCTGGCATCGACGCCCAGACCGATGTCGGTGATGCCGGCAACGGCGGCAACCATCGCCCGCCGCTCTTCGAGGCTTTCCGCCCGGTAGAGATAGGCGATGCCCTCTTCGGTCAGGACGTGGGTGACGTCATCGCCGTAGATCATCACCGGGGCTAAAGGCATGCCGGAGGCTTTAGCCACCTCTACCGCATCAAGTTTTTCCACGAAGGTCGGCTTCACGCCGGCCTGGAAGGTTTCGACCATCTGCACCACCAGCTTTTTGCCGCGCTGCATCGGGTCCGGTTCGGTGATCATGTTCAGCCAGGCCGGCGTCGCATGGCGGCGACCGTGTGGGTCATGGCCCATGTTTGGCGCGCCACCGAATCCGGAAAGTCGGCCGCGGGTGACGGTAGAGGAGTTTGCGAGGCCATCAACCTGTAGGGTGGAGCCGATAAACATGTCGACCGCGTACTGACCCGCCAGCTGGCAGAAGGCGCGGTTAGAACGCATGGATCCATCGGCGCCGGTAAAGAACACATCCGGGCGGGCGCGGATGTACTCTTCCATTCCCAGTTCGCCGCCAAAACAGTGCACGCTTTCCACCCAGCCGCTTTCAATGGCCGGGATCAGCGTCGGATGCGGGTTAAGCGTCCAGTGTTGACAGATTTTTCCCTTCAGCCCCAGCTGTTCACCATAAGTCGGGAGCAGCAGCTCAATGGCGGCGGTGTTAAAGCCGATCCCGTGGTTGAGGGACTGAACCTGATGTTCGGCGTAGATGCCTTTAATCGCCATCATCGCCATTAAAATATGTTCTTGCTTAATCAGGCGCGGGTCGCGGGTAAAGAGAGGTTCAATAAAGAACGGCTTATCAGCCACCACCACGTAGTCTATCCACGAGCCGGGGATATCGACGCGCGGCAGGTCGCACTCATCGTCGACCAGTTCGTTAACCTGGGCGATGACGATCCCGTCGTGGAAGGCGGCGGCTTCGACCAGCGCCGGAGTGTCCTCGGTGCTGGGCCCGGTGTAAAGGTTGCCTTTGCGGTCGGCTTTATATCCAGCGATCAGCGCGACGTTCGGCGACAGGTCGACATACAGGCGAGAGTAAAGCTCGATGTAGGTATGAATCGCGCCAATTTCCAGCAGACCATCTTCCAGCAGTTGCGAGATCCGCAGGCTTTGGGTTCCGGAGAACGAGAAGTCGAGCTTACGGGCAATCCCTTTTTCAAAGAGATCCAGATGTTCGCTGCGCCCGACGCTGGGCATGATCATATGCAGATTGTGGACCTTCGTCGGATTCACCTCAGCAAGCCCACGGGAGAGAAAATCGGCCTGTTTCTGGTTATTACCTTCAAGAACCACGCGATCGCCGGGAGCAATCAGTTTTTCCAGCGCATCCACCAGACCGTCGGTGGGAATTACCTTGCCCTGCACCGGAAGGGAGGCAACGCGCCGTGCTTTCTCGCTGCGGCGTGTGTTCCAGTTCCGGGCCGGAGTTTGGCCAGCATTCATTATTAACCTCCTGATTCAGCAAATCATTTTTTTGCCTGGATTTGTGCTGCAGTCAGTCTGCTCCGTACCGGGTAGTGCATCAATTAAGCTCAGGTGCGGATTATTAGCCTGAGAGTAATAATTGCCTGGGGGATTATGTGACGGGGATCGAAGATGGGGTTGGCAGTGTAGGCTATGGGGTTGTAGGCAGCGTCATTTTCACCGGTCTCCCTGCAGGGAATCAGAGCGGCTATGAGGTGGGGGAGAAGAATCTTTAAACCCTATTGACAGCGGTGTTTATTTTATAGACAGCGTGCTATTTACTGCCCATTTTGCTCGATAGGGGGGAGGAAGCGGCGGGGGCAGAAACAGCTTGAGCTCGGGAGCATCAGTGATGAGAAATCCGCCACGAACAGGATGTTTAAGCATAGACGAAGGGAAAACTTGCCGCTGGCGCCATTGTGCCGCCAGCGTGAACGAAACCTATTTACTTAAATCGCTCAGCAGTACAGCAATACTCCGCCCGCCGGGACTCTGCTCAAGCGCGATTTTAACAATGATCGTCAAGGGGACGGAAAGCAGCATGCCTACCGGCCCCAGCAGCCACCCCCAGAAAATCAACGACAGAAATACCACCAGCGTTGATAGCCCCAGACCGCGGCCCATGATTCGCGGCTCAAGAATATTCCCGAAGACCAGGTTAATCACCAGGTAGCCCGTCAGCACCACCAGCGCTTCGTACAGTCCACCGAATACCAGCACCTGCAAAATGGGCGGAATGGCGGCAAGGACCGAGCCAATATTCGGAATATAGTTGAGGGCAAACGCCAGCAGTCCCCACATAAAGGCGAAGCGAACGTCCAGTAGCACCAGCATGCCCCAGACTACCATCCCGGTTACCAGACTGATGGCGGTTTTTAGCACCAGGTAGTGAGAGACGCTGTCGATCGCGCGCTGTATGGCGCCCATACCTTCCACCGGCCTGGACATCAACTGTTGCAACTTGGCCGGCAGTTGGGGAACTTCCAGCAGCATAAAGACCACCGTCAGCAGCAAGAGGAAGATTGAGGACATGGCGTTCGACAGTTGGGTAAGCAGACTGGTCACCATCGTCATGACCGCATTGGGATCGATGTATTTATTCAACTCCACAACGGAAACGGTAAACCCGAAGCGTTGTAGCCAGGGCGTCACGGTTTGTAGCGGCTCGTTGAGCGAGGCGCGGTATTGCGGCAGCGTGCGCGCCAGTTCATTCAGCGAGGTACCTAATGAGGCCAGCAACACCACAGCCAGCATGACAATCGCGCTGATTAGCAACGAAATGGCCAGTACGCGCGGTACCCGACAGCGCATCATCAGTCGCACCACGGGGTTAATGACCACGGCGAGGAACAGCGCAAGGATGAACGGAACGATAATATCCGCAGCGAAGCGGATACCGGTAAGAATGATGACCAGCATGCCCAGCATGATGACAATCTTTAATCCATTAAGCGTAATGATGGGTTTAGCCATGTGTGTCCCTGAAAAAATGACCGCGTTTTCCTCACAGTGTAGACCTGAATGCCCGGGAAAAATCAGCAAAAACTGCCTCGATCGGGCAGGAAGAAGGCTCCTGCTAAAACGTCTACGGTGGTGAAAACAATCCGGTTGCGAAAATAAAATAATGAAACGTCATCATAATGGCGATTGGCATCAGTAAAAGCTAATCAAAATCAAATGTCTGACGTAAAGAAGTGCAAAGACTTTGAGTATAATGTAGCATTATGGTACAAATTTGCTGTGTATAACTACCGAGGACAATACTCATCCGCAATGACGAGAAGCAATACCGCGGATAATTGTAATTTTATGGACAATCGGTTCAGGATGTATATTTCGACTCACCTTGTAGTTTCCTTTCCTGGCTGCCGCTTTGCCGGCGAGCAACACTGGCGCTCAGCGCTTTAGTCCTTTCTCTCTGCTTGAGCTGGCGCCTTGCGCACGGCTAAACACTCTCTGAATTTTTCCGGTTTACCTTCGCTGTAAGCCGCGGTGGATTATATTCTCTGGCAGGAGAAGGATTATGTTTTATTGGATGCTATTAGCTTTAGCAATCGTTGCTGAAATTATCGGCACACTTTCTATGAAGTGGGCCAGTGTCAGCGGTGGACACACGGGTTTTATTTTAATGCTGGTGATGATTGCGCTTTCCTATATATTTTTGGCATTTGCTGTTAAAAAAATCGCCCTCGGTGTGGCGTATGCCCTGTGGGAAGGTATCGGTATTTTGCTGATCACTTTATTCAGCGTACTGCTGTTTGATGAAGTGCTTTCGCTGGTTAAAATGGCGGGCCTGGCGACGCTGGTGTTCGGGATCGTGCTAATTAAATCCGGTACCCAAAAAGCGGTGAAACAGTCAACGGAGGCGGCCCATGCAACAGTTTGAGTGGGTTCACGGCGCCTGGCTGACGCTGGCCATCGTGCTGGAAATTACCGCTAACGTCTTCTTGAAATTTTCAGACGGTTTTCGGCGTAAAGTCTACGGCATGCTTTCGCTGCTGGCGGTGCTGGGTGCCTTCAGCGCGCTCTCCCAGGCGGTGAAGGGGATTGACCTGTCGGTGGCCTATGCGTTGTGGGGCGGTTTCGGTATTGCCGCCACGATTGCGGCGGGATGGATTTTATTCGGCCAACGCTTAAATCATAAAGGCTGGCTCGGCGTGATATTGCTGGTCACTGGCATGGTGCTTATTAAACTGGCATAATGCGATGCCGCCTGTTCCCCCCGGGCGGCAAAATTTGTTCTCTGTATTATTCTTTAAAAAAGTGCTGGCGGTATCTTTACCTGCCGTCGTGATGCCGTGATGAGGACAAAGTAAAGAATGGTTAATTTGCCTGGCTGGCGTCATCTTCCCTCTGCCAAAACGCTTTCAGTTATGATCTTCCTCGCCGGTATCGGTCTCATTGTTTCTGTTATTTCTTTAATCTATCTTTCCCAGCATCTGATTAGCATTAAAACGAATGAAATCGACAGACATCGCTCCGTTCTTTCCGTAGATGGCGCGGTACAAACATCGGTCAACCGCGTCCTTTCGCTGGTGCTGGATAATTCGATATGGGACGATGCGGTTAAACAAACCTATGCCCCGATACTGAATCGCGGCTGGCTGTATGACTCTTGGGGCTCAGGCTTCAAAATCAACAATCTTTACGACGGCACCTTCGTGCTCGATCAGAATTATCGCGTGCTGTGGGGATCGTTTCGCAGCCAGGCCTTTAATGAAACCGACACTCGCTTTTTTGGCACGGGGTTGCAATCGCTCATCGCCCGGCATGCTGAAGCATTGCGCAGCGGCAAAGGCGCCTACGCCGGTATTACCCGTACCCGAGAAGGCATTGCCTTTATTGGTATCGGGCTGATTCGCCCGACTCTGAGGCAATTACAGGTGCATGATGATACGCGTCGCTACCTGGTGATTACCCGGCACGTCAATGCGGAGATGTTGCAAAAGCTGGGGAATACCTTTCAGATTAACGGTCTGCATGAGACGCAGGGCAGCGGTGAATATAGCATTCCGCTGCGTACTAATGCCGGGGAGATCATTGGTTATCTCAGCTGGCAGCCGCGTCTGCCCGGCGCGGAAGCGGCGCATGCGGCGTCGAACAATATCCGGCTTATCGCCATAGTGGCCGCCAGTCTTATCCTGCTGTTTATTCTCTTCAGTTGCCTCGGGCTGTACAAACTGTCGCGCGGAGAGAAGCTGGCGCGCAATACCGCGCTGACCGACTGGCTCAGTCAGTTGCCCAACCGCCGGGCGCTGATCGGACGATTGAATCAGCAGTGCGAAAAATCGCCGCATGAGATCCAGTGCGTGGTGTTTATTGACCTCGACGGGTTTAAGGATGTCAATGACAACTACGGGCATGATGTTGGCGACGCGCTGATTGCCCATATTGCTCAGGAGCTAAAGCACCGGGTGCCGGGCGACGGTCTGCTGGCCCGTATGGGCGGCGATGAATTTGCCATGACCATCAGCGGGGAGCTGGCGGTGGATCAGGCATCGACTTTTGCATGGGTAGTGCTGGAGATGCTGAAATCGCCGGTGAAGCTCAATGAGCGAAAAATTTACATCAGCGCCAGTATCGGTATTGCCAGCGGCATTCCCGCATCCTGTTCAAGTACCGAGTTGTTTCGCCGGGCCGATATTGCGATGTATCACTCGAAAAAATCGGGGAAAGGGCGCACCTCCTGGTATGACGAGACCCTCAATGAGACCCGTCAGTATCAGCTGAATATCGAAAACGGTATTCGACAGGGGCTGGAAAACGACGAGTTTGATGTCTGGTACCAGCCGATTGTTAACGCCGACACTCTGGCGATGGAGGGCGTCGAAGCGCTGCTGCGCTGGCCGCGCCGGCCGGAAGGGCCGCTGCCGCCGGATGTCTTTATCGGCATTGCGGAAAGCAGCGGTCTGATTTATGCGCTGGGGCAGTTTGCGCTCTACCGGGCCTGCTGCGATCTCCAGCCTATCGGTGAATTGATGCTGTCAGTGAATATCTCGCCGGCACAGTTTCGCGACCCGGAATTTGAAACGCGCGTCGTCCAGGTGCTCGCCCGCTGCCATTTTCCGGCCCGCCGGTTGCAAATCGAGGTGACCGAGAGCTATGTGATGGAAAATCCTGCCCGTGCCCTTGCGGCCATTGAAAACTTGAAAACGCTGGGGGCCGCGGTTGCGCTGGATGATTTTGGTATTGGCTATTCCAGCATCGGCTATCTGCGCAGTTTTCGTTTCGATACGCTTAAGATTGATAAATCGCTTGCCGGGCTGGTGGATGTGGATGCCCAGGCCGCTGAGTTGGTTCGCGGCACCGTGCGTATCGCCGGCGCGCTGGGAATGACGGTGGTGGCCGAAGGGATCGAGAATCAGCAGCAGCTGGCGCTGCTGCGGCGGGCGGGATGCGATCGGTTGCAGGGTTTTTACTTTAGCGAGCCGATGACGATTACCTCATTGTTACAGCTGCGCCAGCAGCAGTGCTGACGGTTTACTCACTGGCCAGCGCTTCCAGCTTGTCACGAAAACCGGTCACCGAAATCGCCCGGTTATCGGCCCGCCAGCGATCTTTTGGACCCGGAGCCGAGCTCTGTACGGCAATGACCTGCCAGCCGGTATCGGTTTTTAACAGCAGCGGTGAACCACTATCGCCGGGCAGCGTGTCGCACTGATGGGACAGTACCGAGCTCTGCGCCCAACCGGTCACAATGCAGTCCTGATGGCTGTACAAATTATCCAGATGGTCTTCCGGGTAGCCGGACTGGGTGACTTTTCTCTCAGATACCTTCAGCGCGGCGGTGAGAGCGGCTTTATCGCCGCTAAATAGCGGGATCGGCGTGATTCCACCTGGCGCGTAGCGTAACACGATTAAGCCAAAGTCCCAGGGCGCGGCGGCCGAGGGGACAATCCAACCGTCGCCATCGGCTTTGAGCCGCTTACCCAGCGACGGATCGACGCGACCTTCAATGCCGTGAATCTCATACACCCAGCCGCCTTTGCGGGAAATAAAGCGCAGCGCAACAGGTTTATCCGGCTTGCCTTTTGGCGGCGTCAGCAGACAGTGACCGGCGGTCAGCGCCAGATGCGGTGAAATGAGGGTGGCGGTACACAGATTGCCGCTGGCCGTTTCTAACTGACCGATGGCATCCCAGGGTTCCTCAGCCGGATTGTTGACCGGTTTGCGATCGTCATGACCAAAAAAAAGCGTCTTGATATCTTTCGCACTCATGCTGTCATCATCGGCGTGAGCAAACGGGGACAACAAACAAGAACACAGCAATAACAGTACGTCTCTACGCATATCACTCTCTGGGGAGAAATTATGTTTCTACATTGCATCCTTTTGCGCGCTTCATACGGATGAAGCCGCCGGGATGATTTTGTGTATATTGACAGTAGCAGGAGATTTAAGTTTATGAAAGTTAAGCGTAATTTTAATCAAAGCTAACGGCGAACAAAATTACCTTAAAACGGCTCTTTTTTGCGGAAGAATGAAGATAACTCAACCGGTTAGCGCGTATCTTTCCGTGGCGTTATTTCCGCAGAAAGTGCGACGGGAAGCAACATAAATCGGGTTACGGAAAGTACCAAATCCGACGAGAATTAAGCGAGCGGGCCGCGCAGGGAAGTCTGGACTTATTTCGTGGAGGGCGATGAAAATCAATAAAAACCAACATTTCTTCAGCGGAAAATGCACTTCTTGACAGTATTCTCAGTTACTTTCAATGGGAAACATTTTCTCACCGCAAATATTGTTATTCCTCGCCTTTGTTGAACAAACAGAGATGTTATTCCGGCGATGATACCCACTAATTCTTATCTCCGGTTTTGTGAGGATGTATGTCTAAAAAAGGTATTCGTGCGTTAGTTTATGTTTCTCTCGTGTCGGTTCTTATCTGGGGCGCAGCGGGATATCTGGTCGTGCAGGCTGTTCATGTTATGTAAATCGCCAGGGCCGGTGTCACTTTGGCGCCCGGCCCAGGCGGGTTACTCCGTCAGGGAACGGTGCCGGGATATGCGCGAGTAAAAATTGATACAGCAGGGCGACAGGCTGCGGATTTAGCGTGTTTTTTGGCCACACCAGATAATAGCCCTCGCCGGTTGCAACGGCTTGGAGGAACGGTAGCGCCAGCAGGCCGTTGCGAATAGCTTCCAGACTCAAAAACAGATCGCCCACCGAAACGCCGTGCCCGCTCATGGCCGCCATCGTACCCTGTTCCAGACTATCAAAAACAATCCCCTGGTTTATTTCTGTCTGTGATAGCGCGCCGGCATGCTGTAGCCAGCGTCGCCAGTCCCGGCGATCGGTCGTCGGATGAATCAGCGGGCAGGATGATAAGCTCTGGCGAGCGGCATCGACCATCGTCGGAGTACAGACCGGAACCAGCCATTCGGCAAACAACAGCCCATGACAGGTCTCTTCGCCGAAATGACCATCGCCGAGCAGAATCGCGCAATCGTAAGGTTCGCGGGTGAAGTCGACGCTGTCTCTGTCCATCCACACGCTGCTCATCTCGATTACCGGTCGCGGATGCAGTTGACGAAAGCGCTGCAACACATCCAGCAGCCAACGCATGGTCAATGTAGACGGCGATTTCAGCCGCAGTTTCCCCGCCTGGTGTCGCAAGGTCTGGCACGCCCTGTCGATAGCGGCAAAGTTTTCCGCCAGCGCGCTGGCGAGCTGCCTTCCTGCATCGGTGAGGGTTACTTTTGGCCCCTGACGGGTGAACAGCCGGCAGTCGAACCAGG
>NZ_JBCNNS010000062.1:0-27192 GCF_039594335.1 Raoultella sp. | reverse complement strand
TGACCGCCGCAGGGCTGCGCCGTAACGCGCCGGATCTGCCGCGTCCCTTCCGCGTGCGGGCGTTCGCGATTCTTGGGCCGGTGTCGTTCATGATCTCAGCGCTGATTGTGTACTGGTCAGGCTGGGCAACGCTCTCCTGGCTGTTGGGGCTGCAAATCGTCATGTTTGTGGTCTACATCCTGTGCAAAAGCAAAGTGCCGGTACATACCGTCAGCCTGGCGCAACAGGTGAAATCCTCGCTGTGGCTGATTGTCTTCTACGCACTGATTATGCTCTTTTCCTTGCTGGGCAGTTTTGGTGGTATTAATGAGATACCTCACCCCTGGGATACGGTGCTGGTAGCGGTGATGTCGCTGGGAATTTATTACTGGGGCGCGCGCAGTTGTCTCCCCCAGGCGAATTTTAGCGGAGACGAAGAAGAGTAGAGGAGAAGGTCATGGAAACGGTAACCCTATCGTTACCCGAAGCTTATGCACTGGCGATGCGAGCACTGAGCGATAATGGATTCAGCGAGGATCACGCGGCGGCGGTTGCGCGCAACGTCATCGGTGGGGAGCGCGATGGCTGCGCTTCCCACGGCCTGTGGCGGCTACTGGGAATCGTTGACACCCTGCGTAAAGGTAAGGTATCCCCGGATGCCGGGCCGCAGATTGACGACCGGGCGCCGGGGATTGTTCGCGTCGATGCCGGCGGCGCGTTTTCGCTGCTGGCGTTTGAGCGGGCGCTACCGCTGCTGGTGGAGAAGGCGCGCCACAGCGGTATCGCCGCGCTGGCCATCAACCGCTGCGTGCATTTTTCGGCGCTGTTTGCCGATATCGAACCGTTAACGGATGCGGGCCTGGTCGGGCTGGCCTGCACGCCGGGCCATGCATGGGTGGCGCCAGCGGGCGGCAGCTTGCCGCTATTTGGCACCAATCCTGTCGCCTTTGGCTGGCCGCGGGGCGATAAGCCGCCATTTATTTTTGATATGGCCACCAGCGTGGCAGCGCGTGGCGAGATTCAATTGCATCAACGTGTCGGGAAAGCGTTGCCGGAAGGATGGGGGATTGATAGCCAGGGCCAGCCGACCACGGACGCCGGAGAGGTCCTGGCCGGGGCGATGCTGACCTTTGGCGGCTATAAAGGTTCGGCGCTGGCGACGATGGTCGAGCTGCTTGCCGGGCCGCTGATTGGCGATATGACCAGTGCGGAATCGCTGGCATGGGACGGTGGTGCGGGCGGGCTACCCTATGGCGGAGAGCTGATTCTGGCGCTGGATCCGCAGCGGTTCCTTGGCGCTGAGGCGGGGGCGCATCTGGCTCGCGCGGAGACGCTGTTTAACAGCATACAGGCGCAAGGGGCGAGACTCCCGGGCGAACGGCGCTATCTCTGCCGCCAGGAGAGTGAACGCCAGGGCGTTACCATTAGCCGTTCGTTATTTGATGAGATTTCCGCGTTGTGTGAATAGTTAAGCCGCCTGCGGGTTTATCGGGGACCAGGCCGATCGGAAAGCGGTGGTTTCCCCGGCGGTGCTAAGCTTGCCGGGTTGCGGGAGAGCGGGTTTGCTCGTAGCTGAATAAGGCGTCAGCCGCTATCCGGGAACGTCATCAGAATAAGGTCTCCAGCTCCTCAAGTACGTTTAAGCAGCAGGGTTTTCCACTTGTCGAAGGTCAGACACGGATAGGAGGCGCCAGGCACCATAATATCTCCGACTTGCCATCGCAGCCCTGACCGGAGACGGCTTACAGCGCTAAGCACATGGCGCAGCGCGTCTCTGGCGCCAGTCCGTGGGCCGTTTCCTGCTGTCGCTTTGCCGCCAGACCTGCCGGCAGCGTTTGCTCATTCAACATACGAAAGCCCAGGCGGCGGTAAAAAGGCGCATTCCAGGGGACATCGCGGAAGGTGGTGAGGGTGAGCGCCGGATACGCCGCATGGCGAGCATGGTCAACGATCTTCGCTATCATCGCCCGGCCGATGCCTTTGCCTTGCCACGCCTGGTGAACGGAAATCTCGACGATAAACAGCGTGTCATCAAGCGCTTCGGTCAGCAGGAAGCCGGCAAGCTTTCCGCCGGCGACGGCGACCAGACTATGGCCACCCTCAAGAGAGAGACGATGTTGCTGGAGGTCGATTATCGGGCTATCTGCCAGCCAGGCCAGCTCCGGAATGAGGCGAAACGCCTGGGCCGCCGAGTGTTCGATGGCGGGCAGGAAGGGGATATCGCTCTCCGTGGCCAGGCGGAAAGTCGTTGCGGCGGTTATAGTGTTATTTTTCATCGCTTCAGCATAGCAATCTTCGGGAGAAATGCATGGCATTGATAGCCGTCCCTGCCATCAGTTTTAGCAGCGAGCAATTAAGCACGATTCTCAACGACTGTTTTGAAGATTATCTGGTGCCGGTTTCACTGTCGGCGGCGGTGTTTGTTCAGCGCTTCGGTTCTGAGGGACTGAGCCTGCTCGACTCCTGCGTCTGGCTGGACGGTGAGACGCCGGCGGCCATCGCCATCGTGGCCCGGCGCGGCAATGAAGCCAGGCTGGCGGCCTTTGCGGTGCGTCCGGCCTGGCGTGGAAAAGGCATCGGCCGTCGGCTGATGACACCGCTCATGGCTTCGTTACGGGAGCAGGGCGTGCGGCGGATGTGGCTGGAGGTGATCCGCGAAAACTATGCCGCGGTGGCGCTGTACCAGTCTTTAGGCTTTGTGGTTCATCATGGGCTATGCGGATTTGTCAGTACCCGGGCTGAGGCTGCGGCGGCGGTGCCGGAAGAGGGCGATGTGCTGCCTCTGTTGCGTAGAGCCGGAGCGGAGATCAACGGTCGTCTGCCGTGGTTGATGGACCCGTTCACCTTCGCCACGCTGCCATGCCGGGCGCTCACGCTGAATCAGCAGGCGTTTGCGCTGCTGGTAACCTTAACCTCCACGCCGCAGCTACAGTTTTTGTGGATTGAGCCCTCCGTTCGTGGCCGTGGGCTGGCGCATGAGATGCTGAGGGCGCTGGCCCGGCAGTTCCCCGGCCTGAGCACTTCGGTGATTATTCCTGAAGCCTTTACGCCACTGTTTAGTGCGGCGGGGTATGCGACCCTGGCGCTGAAACAATATGAGATGTGCGCGGAGTTCAGCAGGCTACCGCCAGCCGAATGCTAGCGAATGCGCCCCGGTTCGGACCCATGAGTCGGGGCGGCAGAGTTAACCGTCGCTTTTTACCACCTTAAGCTCCACCATGCCGATTCCTAGCTGACGCGGCGCGTGGCCAAGGATATTCCCTTCGTTGGTGGACTGTGGATCCGGTGGGACGATAATCAGCGTATCGCTACGCAACGGGTTATCGAAATGCAGCGTGGTGGTGGAGACTTCGTTAGCCAGGGTGAGAATTTGTTCACTGTCGCCCACGCGCACCGGGATCGGTTTATTGGCGTTCGGCCCGTAGGCTTTGGCGGTAATCACCAGATCGAATTTTTCCGGTAGCGGTTCTTTATATTCAATTTTCACTTCGCTGCCGAGCTGGGCATTGGACCAGCGGCCCCATGATTCCGGGCGGGAGATACCGCTGAACTGCCTGACCTCTTCCGGCGCGCCGGCAACGTTAAAGACAAAGCTGTCGGCTTTGTAACGAATATCGTTATCGACGATCTTCAGAGTATCGACGTTGCCTTTGTAGCGCTCCATATCGATAACGGTATCTTTAAACGCCGTTTTTCCCTGCCACCGGGGCTTATCAACATGCTGTACCTTCTGTTCGCCGCCGAGTTGGCCCTGGGACACGCACCAGTCGGTGGAGAGCGCCACCTCAGGGGACCACAGCTGACCCATTTTGTAGCAGCGATCGATCCACACGAAATTGTCCCGAGGGGCAAAATCGGCCAACTGGAAACGCAGCGGAGCAGAATATTCGCTCTCCGGCAGCGGCTCAACACGTTTATCGGATACCCGCAGCAGCAGGGGTAAGCGGAAATTGCTGCCGGAGAATGAGATGGTGTTCTTTGTGCTGTCGATGGTGAAGTTTTTCATCTCTTTCGGGAAGTTCCACAGGCGGATGATATCCGGTTTCCACGCCAGCACTTTCTCTTTCATATTCATGAAAATACCCGACAGCGATTGCCCGGACAGGCTGCTGCGGCCCAGACCGATAAAGTTATCGCCGCCAAGGATGTCCAGCACCGTCGCGCCGTTGTCCATAGTATTGCGCTTCACGGCCAGCGTCTCCTGCTGCGGCTGGTCGCCGCGCAGAATAAAGAACAGGTTGCTGCGATCCTGTTTGTTGAGATAATCCCAGGCGGTGTTTTTCATCGCCAGATGATCGGAAGAGACCACGATGACCGTATTTTTGAAATACGGTGATGCTTGGATTTTCTCAATCAACGCCGCGATATGCTCCTGACTACAGGTGACCGCGCTAAAGGAGAGGTTCTTTTTCCCGCCGATATCATAGCTTTTACGCTGGCAGGTACGGGAGATAAAGCCGTCAGGATGGTGGGTGTCGACTGTCAGCGCAAAGAGCGAAAAGCGTTTACCGGATTGAGAAAGCGCTTCGAATTTCTTCCAGGTTTCGTCCAGAACCGTGTCATCGTAGAAGCCCCAGTCATTGCGGTAAGCGGGGTCGGCGACCGTGGTTTTCAGCTCTTCAGCGCCGTACAGGTAGTCAAAGCCATGTGATTTCAGAAACACATCTTTGCCGGCGAAACGCAGGTTGGCGCCCTGCACAAAATAGTTTTCATAGCCGGAGTTTTTCAGAATGTCGCCGAGGCAGATATTCTGCGGGAAGAAGCTGGAGACCGAGGCGGAGGCATTGCCTTCAAACGGCGCAAACAGAGGGATGCCGCACTGGGAAGCCACCATGCCAGCGATGGTGTAATCGGTACCCGGAAGCTGGGTGGTGTTGCTGAAATCGAGGCCTTCGTTTTTCAGTTTGCCGAGTTCAGGCGTCAGATCGGGAAAGGCGTCGTTATCGAAATAGGTGCGTTCAAGGCTTTCCCCGTAGATATAGACCAGGTTCAGCTTCGGGTTCGGAATGCTTTTCGCCGGTTCTTTGTAGTAGGCGATAAAATCGGGATCGCCGTCGCGGGACTGCGATTTGACCAGCTCGCTGATTTGACGAAATGCCGGGCTGGCATCGACGGAGGCCAGCGCCAGGACCAGCGCCAGCAGGCTGTAACCGAAGTGATGAGGATGGTGGCGACGGCGACGCAGCACCCATCCCAGCGCGCTGAATACGAACACCAGCGCCGCCGCCAGGCCGACGCCGGGAAGAATATATTTACTGACGCCAGCTCCGGTCAGGCTGTTGGTCAACGTGTAGAGGACCGCGTCGTTAATTCCGTCGCCGGTAAAGTAGTTGCTGGCATAGAGGGTAATATTAAGAATCACAAACAGTCCCAGCACCGTTAACGTGGCGGCAAACCACCAGGTGTTACGACCGGCTTTTAAGGCATAAATCACCACCGAGGTGAGGAACAAGGCGATGGATAACAACTCTGACACAATTCATCCTCATTAGCGCCAGTTGACCGCTGGCAGGATTGACTATTTTCCACACTACACTGTAATTGCAGTGCCATATGGCTGCAATTGTAGAGTCATTAAACTGTGCAGTGGTTCAGAATTGGTTTAGAAATCGTCATTTTTGATCGCTGTCACATCCCTGAACAACACGGATCGTGCGGTGAAAAATGATGAAAATCATCGCTGGAGCCGCGTTAACAGCGCTAAGGCGTTAAACGCGGCGTCAATGAGAAAAATCAGGAGAGAAAGTTAACACCTTGTTTTAAGACCAGATCGCAGGCTTTGGTTTTCACTTTCTCCGCCAGCGGGCTGTTGCCGAGGGTGTTGAGGTTCAGCTGCTGACCACGATTATTGCTCAGAAGACCCTGTAACCCTTCCAGATAACTGGTGTCCTCTTTCTGTTTTTCCGGCGTGCTGAGGCCGAGTTTATCCAGAACCTGATTTTTAACGTTTTCCGTATTGGTGACTGAGGCCAGCTTTTGTTTGGCGCAGTAGGACATAATCCCGGCGGCATTGTTCATGCTGCTGGCGGTCATGGACTGAGTGCCGCCGTTCAGCAGGCTGGTCAGCGAGGAGATCGACAGAGCGCCGCTTTCCTGAGAGCCGCTGTGGCTGCTAAGCTGGCTGGCGGCGCTGGAGAGAGAGTCCTGCCAGGAGGCGGCGTGGGTAGCGGCGGCAAAAAAAACGCTGGCAATCAAGGTGCTGCGGAATAAGAATTTTGCAGATTTCATCAGTGTACTCATCATGGTTACTTACGCATTTCTGCAGTATAACCCCGGCTGAGTTCGGAAATATCTCAATACTCTTTGCCGGTGACCCGATGACGATAGCTATCCCAGTTGAAGATGACCCACAGACTATTGCCGAGACGCATACGATCCATAACGCGCTCGCCAAGCAGCTTGTTCATCTCGTCCATGTTGCTGTTGGTCAGCATCCCGGTCGGGCGTTTTGAGGAGGAGCGGCGATCGACAATCTGGTTAATGATCACTTTCTCGTAGCGCGACTCCGTCTGCATCCCGATCTCATCGATCACCAGCAGATCGACCTTGCTCAGATCGTTAAGGAGCTGTTCTTCGCTGGTTTCCCGATTGCTAAATGTCTCTTTCATCGCTGACATAATATCGGCGACGGTAATGATTAATACCGATTTCCCGCGTAGCAGCAGCTCGTTGCAAATCGCGGCAGCCAGGTGGTTTTTGCCGGTGCCGGGTTTGCCGGAAAAGATAAAACTGGCAATATTGCCATCAAACTCTTCAACGTACTGGCGTGCCCTGGACAGCGCGTTCATCTGGCCTTCGCACTCGACCCGGTAATTTTCAAATGAACAGTTCTGGTGTAGCGGACGGATGCCAGAGCGGTTAAACGTCCGCTGCATTTTCATGGCGCGGTTTTCGCGCTCCAGCGCTTCAGAACGCAGTTTGCCCTGCTCTTTTTGCCAGGCCAGCAGCTCTTCGCCGGTTTTAAACGCCGGTTCGACATGGGCTGGCATCATTTTTTGCAGACGCTTCATCAGGTCGCCAACGTTTTTCATGCTCATCCTCTGAAACCTCGTGGAATATGGCTGTCCGGTTCGCTGACCGTATTCACATCGCGCCGCGGCTGACCGCCGTTGCTGGCCCGGCCGATCTGTACGCTGCGTGCCAGCTTTTGCTGCCATTGCACATGATGAAAGACTTTGCCTTCCGCTTGCCAGTAGGCGACAAACGCCGCCAGCTCTTCCGGCGTCACCGGTTGGCTGAGGGCGATGCCCCAGAGCGCGGCCAGGCGCTGGAAATCAGCGTCCGGCTGCCAGTCGGCATACATGGCGAATTTCCCCACGGGGATCGCGGTTGGCGCTACGCTGTGTTCGTCAAAAAACTGCGTAGCGAGCGCAACATCGCTGCCGGGGAGAGCCAGCTTTGCTTCCAGTTCAAGCAGCTGCGCCAGGCGTTCCGGCGTGAGTGCGTAGAACGCTGGGGCATTGTTGGCAAAAACGGCAACCGCGCCGCTGGCCGATTTTGCGAGAACGGCCGCGTGGTCCTGAATAAAATCATCCAGGCCGCTAAAATCGGTGGTTAACATTCGCGAAGACATAACACTATCTCAATTCTCAACAACCATAGAGAGGGGGCATCGCCCCCGGATACCTGTTGTTTTTCAGGTGCTTTAGAGCTGACGACGGGCGTTAATCCGGCCCGCTGGCTTCAAGCAGCGTATCGGGATCCCCTCCGTTGTCGCAGGGAAGCAAACTGAAATCCATTGGCTATAGTAGCACAGCGTCCGGCCAAATCCCTGTTATACCCGCGGGCGCTTACGGTACAACCAGAGACCCGGAATGGAAAGACCGATAGAGAGGGCGCCCACGATGGAAGAGGCCTTGAGGAAATTACTCAGCAGCATGATCATCATCTCTTCCGAGTAGCCAAAATGGCTGATTTTCACCGCCGAGATCATCGCCGTATAGGCAGAAATACCGGGGAACATTGGGATCACGGCCGCGACGGTGAAAATTTTGGGATGCGCCAGGTACCAGCGGGACCATTGAATACCGATGCTGCCAACCAGCATAGCCGCGAGGAACGTCGCCCACTCAATATTAAACCCTGCGGTCATCATGACCATGCGTGAACCGTGACCGATTGCTCCCAGTAGCGCACACCAGCGCAGCGCGCGCTGCGGGACGTTAAACACCATGGCGAACCCAGCGGCTGGAATGGCCGACAGCGCCATATCCTGAAGCAGAGGGATCAGATACGAGATTATGCCCATCCGCGTAGCCCCCACATGGTCATTGCCATCACCACGCCAATGCAGGTGGCCAGCGTCAACAGGCTGGCCAGCGCCCAGCGCGCCAGGCCGGTATTGATATGCCCTTTAAACATATCCGCAACGGCGTTAATCAGAGGGAAGCCAGGTACCAGCAGCAGCACGCTGGCGGCCATCGCCACTGTTGAGGTATTGGTAAAGACGGGAAGGCGCAGCATCAACCCGGAGATGGTGGTGGCGACAAAGGCGGTAAGACAGAAGTTAATCTGCGGATGCATCGATCGATGGGTCAGGAGCTGGCGAATATACATGGCGATAGTGCTGGCGCAGAAGGTCACCAGCGCACCGTCCCAGCCGCCGTTGTTGAGTTTGCAGAAACAGGCGCAGGAGAGTCCCACCATCAGAACGACCAGCCAGCGTGGATAGCGCAGCGGCTTAATCTGCGTAAAGCGCTTCTCCACATCTTTATAATCCAGCAGCTTATGCTCGACCATAATCACAATATGTTGCACCTCCGTCACCACGTGCATGTTGATGCCGCGATCGACATTTTTACGCGTAGAGGTCAGGCATTCGCCGTCTTTAATCGTCGTGAGCACAATCGCATTCGAGGAGATGGCGCTTTCAACGCTGTCCATGCCGAGCGCCCGCCCCAGACGAGTCGAGAGCTCCTCAACCAGCGCGCTCTCTGCGCCATGCTGTAACAAGAAAAGTCCACACTGAATACATAATCGCGTAATTGTGCGCTGAACTGCCCGATCTGCTTGCATAAGTACCCGCTGTCCGTTACATCCGCTGCTGTCGTGTCTGTTGATACTTTAACCTGAACTCGCGCTTTCTCTGAGGGGGAGCGGATCAAACAATGTGCAAAAAGTCGCCGCTGGCGGCCGAGTAGAATTTGAACTCTGCCACACTTTCTTAAAACTGTTGAAAAGTGCATTTTTTGTACGGATTTTTGCCTTCTTTTTCCCGTCCGGGTTATCAAAAATGCAGGAGAGCACTTTTATTAAACAAAAAACAAACAAATAATTAACCGTCGGGAGTGAGGCAATCCTATGAAAACACAGGTCGCGATTATCGGGGCTGGCCCTTCCGGGCTATTGCTGGGGCAACTGTTGCATCATGCCGGGATCAAAACCGTTATTCTCGAGCGACAAACGCCGGAATATGTGCTGGGGCGCATCCGGGCGGGGATTCTGGAAAGTGGCACCGTTGAACTACTGCGAGAAGCCGGGGTATCCCAGCGCATGGATGCAGAGGGGCTGGTACATCATGGAGTTGAGTTTTTGTTTGAGGGGCAGCGGGTACCGGTTGCGCTGACGGAACTGACCGGCGGAAAAAGCGTGATGGTCTACGGTCAGACCGAAGTCACCCGGGATTTAATGGCGGCTCGTGCTGAATGCGGAGCGCCGGTTATTTATGGCGTCAGCGACGTGATGATTCAGGATGCGAAGAGCGACCGGCCGACAGTCTCTTTCGTCAGCGGCGGGGAAACCTGTCGTCTGGAGTGTGATTTTATCGCCGGTTGCGATGGTTTTCACGGTGTCTCGCGACAAAGCATCCCGCGTGACATTCTTAAAGAGTATGAAAGTGTCTGGCCGTTTGGCTGGCTGGGGCTGTTGTCGGACACGCCGCCGATCAATCCGGAGCTGATTTATGCTCATCACGAGCGGGGATTTGTTTTATGTAGTCAGCGCTCACTAACAAGAAGTCGCTACTATTTGCAGGTCCCGCTGAGCGATAAGGTTGACGCATGGTCGGACGAACGTTTCTGGGATGAGCTAAAGCGCCGCCTGCCGGATGAGCTGTCTGATAAGTTAGTAACTGGTCACTCACTTGAGAAAAGCATTGCGCCGCTGCGTAGTTACGTGGTGGAACCGATGCAGTACGGGCGGCTGTTTCTGGTAGGCGATGCGGCGCATATCGTGCCGCCGACCGGCGCAAAAGGGTTGAATCTGGCCGCTTCCGATGTGAACTATTTGTCGCGCATTCTGCGGGAATATTATCACCGTGGCCGCACCGATCTGCTGGCGAGCTACTCGCGTTTTGCTCTTGATCGGGTGTGGAAAGGGGAGCGGTTCAGTTGGTTCATGACCCGCCTGCTGCATGATTTTCCGCAGCAAAGCGAGTTTGATAAAAAAATGCAGGCGGCGGACCGCCGCTATTACCTCGGATCGCGCGCCGGGTTGACCACCATAGCGGAAAACTATGTGGGCTTGCCCATGGAGCGCGTGGTGTAGGGAATCAACAGCTGGAGTCATCATGCAGGCCACCAATACCGTTCCCGTTTTTAAATTGTATGGCGAAGAGCGCGACTGGCCGACGCCCGATCTTCTGCATTGCGAGTCGATTTTGCAGCGCAGCAGCCTGTATGAGTGGCATATCCGCATGCATCAACATGCGGAGATGGTGCAACTGCTCTATTTACATAAAGGCAGGGCGGAGATCGAAATTGAAGGGACAACCACCGTGATGACCGAATCCTGTATTCAGGTGGTGCCAGCATTGTGCGTTCATGGGTTTCGTTTTTCACCCGGCACTCAAGGTTATGTTTTGTCACTGGCGCTGCCTCTGCTCAGCCATTTTGAACGCCAGTTTGGCCGCCTGCTTGATGTCCTCGGTCAGCCGCAATGCGTGCCCGTTAACCATTCCCGCGGGCATATCCGTGCGCTGTTTACGGCATTACAGGAAGAGTATTGCGAAGAACTGGACGCCCGGGAAATGATGCTGCACTCGCTCCTGGGCGCGCTGCTGGTTTGGTTGAACCGACAGTGTCTCCCGACGTCGGTCACCGAAGGGAAAGCGGAACGAAAGCGCAGTGTCATGCGCCATTTTTCTCGTCTTATTGAAAGTCATTACCGTGAACATCTGCCGCTGGCGGAATACGCCCGTCAGGTTGGGCTGTCGGCGACGCACCTCAATTATTTGTGCCGTGAATTTCATGGCTGCAGTGCCTTAGGTGTTTTGCACCAAAGACTGATGCTGGAAGCGCGACGTAATTTGCAATATACCTCCATGACTGTGACTCAACTTTCTGATTATTTGGGGTTTTCAGATGCAACTTATTTTTCCCGTTTCTTTCGTCGCTATAGCGGCGTGTCGCCAAAAACATTCAGGAATGAAATTAAATAAAATCTGATGTGATAGGTTTTGCGTAATTGTTTCTAAAGTCTGATTTCATTTTTTCTAATTTATTGTTGGTCTTTATGTATGCTAATGTCGTTTATCGCTAAGGCCAGCAATGGTATTCCCCACACTAAAATTTGGTACAGAGCGTAGGGCCGAAACGTTCGCCAGGGGTGATACAGATTCACCTGGCAAAATAATATTATGGTTGCCAGGGAGCCATCTGTTTTATGCCAGACGTGAATCTTCTACAGAAAACGGAGGATTTATGTTACCAGGACATGAGCAGTGCGGCGTCATTATCAGCAAAATTCCGGTTATGCAGTCCGGCTTAAAAACAATCACCAGTGAATGTCTCCCCGACTATACATTCAGCTGCTGCCCTTCGCCGGAGGCGCTCAAGCTAAGCGAACTGGGTAGAATCCGGCTGGTTATTGTCGACTTGTCTGGTGATCTCAGCCAACCTCAGGAAGTTTGTGAAGATTATTGTTTTTTAATGGCTCAGTATAAAGATATTCATTGGGTTTATATTGTCGGGTGTGCCAGCGATCGTGAGGCCCAGATATTTTTAGCCCGCGATAACAGTACATTAGTTTCTGACATGGCGCCGGTGGTGCGTCTGGGTGCAGCGATATGCACGGCAGGGGCGAGGCGCCCGGAGGATTTGTCTGCCACGAATGCTAAAGCGACTTTTCTCAATACGCAAACCGATAATGTGCCGACGAGCCCGGAAATGATAAGCACGTTGACTTTATCTGAGCGCAAGGTTTTACGGCTTCTGGCGAAGGGCTGGGAAATTAATCAAATAGCTTCATTATTGAAAAAAAGTAATAAGACGATTAGCGCACAAAAGAATAGCGCGATGCGCCGTTTATCTTTGAATGGTAATGCGCAGATGTATGCCTGGATTAATAGCGAACAAGGGATGAAAGAGCTGAATATATACTCAGGACACGGAGAGCAGCAGGAATGGATAAGTGCAACGAAGCGCAGCGTATTGCTGTCGTCGAACAGTGCGTAATGACCGAGACGGCGCTTCGTTTTATCTTAAACGATCGTTATAACGAAAATGTGTGTATTTATTTTTTTAAAGATGTTCAGTCATTGGCGCAAACGTTGAATATCAGGCATGTTACTGCGATCATTTTTTCACTTTCCGGTCATCGTCAACCGCGACTGGAAAGTTTGCTTTTCTTTCAGAAGGTTGCTTATACCCACCCGGATGTTCTGCGAATTATTATGGCAAACAGCCGAGGAGAGTGTGACTTAATTAATCAGCTGGTGCCTTTTCATCTGCACGGCGTTTTAAATAAAGCCAGTGGTTGTGAAACGTTACAGGAGCAGTTATTTCGACTACTTGCCCAACAAATGCCACCGATTGACGAACCTTCCAGCCGGAAAGTGCTCCGCGGTCATCGCCTCAGTTCAATAGAGCAAGCAATTCTACACTATATAGCCTGTGGCTATTCATTGTCAGAGATAGCGGCTCAGATGGACCGGGATATCAAAACCATCCGCGCGCACAAGTACAATATGATGCTCAGGCTGGGTATCAACTCCGCTCTCGGGCTGCTAAGCGCGGCCGATATTCTTATCCATTTCCCGCCACCGGGCAGCGAAGACGCCGTGAGGGGAGGGAGAGCGTAGCTGTGCTTGAGGAGTTCTACTGGCAAACATCAATCCAGGTGGCTTCGGTCAACTGGGCCATTCTGTCTGGTGAAATGCGTACTGCGCTATGGATAGCTCCTGCAGCCGGTAAGACTTCCGGGTACTGTTTTAAGGAAACATCACAGTAGATCGCCAGCGGGTTTTCCAGCCCGAAAGGGCACACGCCGCCCACCGGATGCCCGGTCAACATCACGACCTCGTCGCTACTGAGCATGCGCGCTTTCGCGCCAAATGCATCCTTCAGTTTTTTATTATCCAGCCGGGCATTGCCGCTGGCGACGACAAGGATCACCTGTTCTTTCACTTTTAACGAAAGGGTCTTGGCGATTTGACCTGGTTCAACATGATGCGCGGCGGCTGCCAGGGCAACGGTGGCCGTGCTTTGATTCAGCTCGATGATGTCGATATCGGGGGCATGTTCGGCAAAAAACTGCCGCACGGACTGCAGGCTCATTGGGATCTCCTGATGAATGACCGATTTAATCTGTCACAAGCCCGGGGGAGTGTAAATATTGTTGATGGCGAATCAGGAATTATTCCAATTTGTGGATCTTCTTCACAATCACCGTAACCGGTTACTGTAACCGGTTGCTGTTCTGCTCGCTCAGATGAATACTGGATGGGTAACTTCCCTGTATCACATATAACAAAGAGCCGTGTATGAATCGTGCTGACTTGAGCAGTATAGAAAATGGAATGGCCGGCGTGGTTGTCCGTTCACAGAACATCTTTCATCACAACGGCAGAATAATCGTTGTTGGGCCAGTATCTAAAGCTTGTCAGGAGGGCTGCTATGTCTGCTAACCATGCTGCGTTTAATCTGATATTCCGCTTTGTAGAGAATTATATAAGTCCTGTCGCCGGGCGAATCTCGTCACAGCGCCACGTGATGGCTATCCGTGACGGTTTCATCTCGGCGATGCCGTTTATGATTGTCGGGTCATTCTTGCTGGTCTTTGCCTATCCGCCGTTTTCGCCAGATACCACCTGGGGGTTTGCGCGTACCTGGCTGGATTTGGCGAAACAGTTTGAAGGGCGTATTCTGACGCCGTTCGATATGACGATGGGCATTATGTCTATCTACATTTGTGCCGCGATCTCTTATAACCTCGGCAAGCACTATGAGAAGACCAACCAACTCGATCCTTTCATGTGTAGCATGTTGTCCATCATGGCTTTTCTGCTGGTGGCGGCGCCAAAAACGAACGGCACCCTGCCGGTCGATAGCCTTGGCGGCACGGGAATTTTTACGGCGATTCTGGTGGCAGTGTACTGCGTTGAAATGATGCGTTTCCTGAAGGCGCACAATATCGGCATTCGTCTGCCGGATCAGGTGCCGCCGATGATCAAAAACTCCTTTGATCTGCTCATTCCGGTGCTGGTGGTGGTGGTGACGCTCTATCCGCTCAGCCTGTTGATTCAGCACCATTTTGACATGCTTATTCCGCAGGCCATCATGGCCATCTTTAAACCCCTGGTATCCGCAGCGGACTCGCTGCCGGCGATTTTACTGGCGGTGCTGATCGGCCATTTGCTGTGGTTCGCCGGGATCCACGGCGCGGCGATTGTGTCGGGCATGCTGCAAATGTTCTGGCTGACCAACCTGGGGATGAACCAGCAGGCGCTGGCTCAGGGCGCGCCGCTGCCGCATATCTTTATGGAGGCGTTCTGGACCTTCTTTATTGTTATCGGGGGGTCGGGTGCCACCATGGGTCTGGTCTTCTGTTACCTGCGTAGCCGGTCGGCGCATCTGCGTTCAATCGGTCGACTGAGCGTAGTGCCAAGCCTGTTTAACATTAACGAGCCGGTTATTTTCGGCACGCCTATCGTTATGAACCCGGTGTTCTTTATTCCGTTCCTGCTGGCGCCGATGGTGAACGCAGTACTGGCCTGGGCGGCGATGAAGATGGATCTGATTGGGCGAGTGATTTCAGTTGTACCGTGGACGGCTCCGGCGCCAATTGGCGGCGCGTGGGCATTAGGCTGGGATTTCCGTGCGGCAATACTGGTGATTATTCTGGCCTGTGTCTCCGCGATTATCTACTTCCCGTTCTTTAAGGTATATGAGAAACAGCTGTTGGCGCAGGAGGCTGAAGAGGCTGAGCGCATGGCGGAAGAGAGCCGGCAGACAGCATAAAATAACCTGCGGGCGGTCCGAACGCCGCCCGCCGTGAATGGCATTATTTCAGCGTACAGTCTCCGCACTGATGAACCTCGGGCAGACGATTACGTTGACAGCAGGTCCGTCGCACCAATAAGCCTTCCCGCAAAATGACCGTTCGCCACAGCGGATTGTCCTGGCCATCAGCAAACTGTTTTTCAAAGAAGCAGTGTTGACGGAGGGCGGCAACCTGTTCGTCACCCAGCAGCGCTTTCATTTCCCCCAGATACCAGTTGATCAGATAGCCGGTATTGCTCCAGATAAGTTTGCCATTGATATCTCCGGTTCCTTCCAGTGCCTGTACTACAGGCTGCAGCGCGTTGGTCACCAGCGTTTCCATACGCGTTTGCGGCGAATGGGTTCTGGCAGAGGCATCCACACTGACATCGATCCAGAAGCCGGCCGCGCGGCCCGTTTCGTGAAATTCAACGCGGAAACGCTCCGGCGCGACGCTGATGGCGCGCTTTTCACTGAGCAGTGCCAGCATCAGCGGTGGCACCAGCAGGCCGATGTACCATTGTGCCCAAAGTGAAAGCAGCGGCTTCTGTTCACGCGGCATCGTCGGTTGGTTGCGATAGATATGATCGGACCAGGTTGCCAGCAGGGAGCTGAGTACCGTGGGCGCTGACCATTCAGCGAGCGTCAATGCATAGGGTGGGGCCTCTTCATCGAGGTGGAGAAAATCCAACAGATGAGGACGAAGGGCGATGATTTTTTCCCGAATCGCATTCGCTAACGCATCTTCAGCCGGCAGCAACGGTGCCTGCCAGATGATGTTATTGCTGAATGAAGCCGAACGGTAAGCCATCAAATCGCCAGATATGAATCTAAATGATAATGATTACTGATACTAGTTAGTTGTCCGGACGATGGCAAGAAATTTGTCTGCGGCGCGTGCTCTGTATCACACGGCGGCGGGATTAACTGGCGAGGATAAGGTTGCGTCCCTGGCCTTTTGCTTCGTAGAGCGCCGTATCGGCTCTTTTCAGGGCGCCATCGATATCGGAATCCATGAGGGGCGTCATGCCAATACTGATGGTGACATTGGTGGCGACGCTTTCATTAAACATATGGGGAATTTTCAAATCGTAGACCTGCTGGCGGATACGTTCTGCGGCCAGAGAAGCCGCTTCTGGCGTGCAGTTTGTTAACAGCACCATAAACTCTTCGCCACCAAAGCGCGCGACGATATCACGCGATCGTACGGCGTTGCGAATGGCGGCGGAGACCTGAATCAACGCCTGATCGCCCATCATATGACCGTAGTGATCGTTGTAGGCTTTAAAGTGGTCAATATCCAGTAGCAGCACATGATGCCCACTGTCACTCACCGCCAGAAGGGTATCCAGGCGGTTCTGCAGGCCGCGCCGGTTATATAAGCCGGTGAGAGGGTCCAGCATACTCAGATCGTTCAGGGTGTTGCGTTCCCGCAGCAATTTATCCAACAGCCCTTGGGTGAAGGCATCGCTGCGTTTTTGAACGATACCCTGTAGCGTAATGCCGGCAACGGGGAGCGTGAGACAATACAACATACGTAACCACTGCTCACCTTCGGAAAGGAACAGACAGGCGATAAACGTGGGTAAGGAGTGCAGGGTAAAGGCAATGATATTATTGGGGAATGCGATAGCGCCAATAAATAATATGCTTAATAACGCAATGACCAGAAAGTTAAAATGGGGCTCTGGCAGTGACAAGGCTTTTTCTGTTATATGCGACGCCCATAGCACACCAAATACCAGAGAAATAAAAAGAATATTTATTTTTCGCTGCGAAAACTTCCAGTGCCATAGCGTCAGGGCGGCGCTAAGAATAACGAGCAGGATGCAAGGTAGGGTAAAGCTGGCGGGGGTATAGAGCGGACTGACCAGTGATAAAACCGCTGAAATAAAATTCAGCAGCAAAAAGAGCCGTAAGGAATATTGATATTTTTTGTCATAATGTTTTTGCCAGGATTGCGCAGTCATATTGGGCGTGTCGTTATTAGTCATTAAATTTCAAAATGATGGCTGCCAAAAATGAACGATGAAAGGCACTACACAGAGTGCGGTTTTTTGCAAAATAATCAAATATTTTAATGCATTAGTATAGCTCGCTTAATTTATCACCTTCACCAATCTATGTCATCAGGCCGAACGTAAAGAACGAAATATCCTGATGGGCAAATCATGACAAATGATAAATACTATCATATGATATTGGTTATCATTATCGATTGTGTGGGGGAGACATGTTGCAGCGAGCTTTGGGCAGTGGATGGGCGGTGCTGCTTCCTGGCATACTGGTTGCTGTACTGGGAGGGGCTGGTCTGTCGGTAGATGCCTGGCGTGGGCTGGTCACGATCGGGCTATTGATGTCGGCATTGATGATTTGGCACCGACGCTTACGGCATTTCGTACTGTTGCCGTCATGTGTGGCGTTAATCAGCGGGATTATGCTGATGGCGTTGAATTTGAAGCTGATGGATTAATACAGAGAAGGGTAAGAATATTGGTGCGAGGGGGGGGACTTGAACCCCCACGTCCGTAAGGACACTAACACCTGAAGCTAGCGCGTCTACCAATTCCGCCACCTTCGCACAGTATTCTTAATTTTTGATATCGCCTCGTTGGTGCGAGGGGGGGGACTTGAACCCCCACGTCCGTAAGAACACTAACACCTGAAGCTAGCGCGTCTACCAATTCCGCCACCTTCGCACAGTGCGAGCGATATCTGTGTGGTTTATGGTGCGAGGGGGGGGACTTGAACCCCCACGTCCGTAAGGACACTAACACCTGAAGCTAGCGCGTCTACCAATTCCGCCACCTTCGCATACCATCGACACCAAAGTATCGTTACCACGGAGGCGCATTCTAGTGGTTTTCAGCTATTCGTCAATAGTTAATTGTGTGGCCTGGATTGATTGTTGCAAAAATGGTCGAATTTGAGGGGGGCCGGCGGCAGGGTTGCCCGGCCGCCGGAGAAGACAAAAATTATTTTTTCGCCTGACGGGTCATGACGGTACGGTAAACCTTAAAGCGGCCAGTTTGGGCAATCACTTCGTGGAAGCCGAAGACTTCATCCAGCACATCCGGATACGGCAGGAAGGCGTTGGCGACAATACGCAGTTCCCCGCCGCTATTCAGATGGCGCACCGCGCCGCGAATCAGCGTTTGCGCGGCTTCCTGGCTGGTCTGCAGGCCATCGTGGAACGGCGGGTTGGAGATAATCATGTCGAAACGACCGTTCACTTCGGAGAATACATTGCTGGCGAACACGTCACCTTCAATGCCGTTGGCAGCGAGCGTTGCGCGGCTCGCTTCGACCGCCGGTGCGCTGACGTCGCAGAGCGTCAGGCGGACCTTCGGCGAGTGGCTGGCCAGTACGGTCGCCAGCACGCCTGCGCCGCAGCCGACATCGAGGACTTTACCCTTGGTGTGTGGCGTCAGCGTTGAGAGCAACAACTGGCTGCCAATGTCCAGCCCGTCACGGCTAAATACCCCTGGCAGCGTTTTAATGGTCAGATTTTCCAGCGGGTATTCGCCCCAGTACTGTTGCGGATCGAACGTTGGTTGTTTTTCCAGACGCCCGTGATACAGCCCACAGCGACGTGCGCTGTCCACTTTCGCTAGGGGGACATATTCGGCCAGCATCTGTTCGGCGCTGCGAACACCGCTGCGGTTTTCACCGACGACGAAAACGTCAATCCCGACCGGCAACAGCGATAGCAGATTCATCAGCTGAAACTGCGCTTCCGGTTTGTTCTTGGGCCAGTAGTAGATCAGCGTGTCGCAATCGGCAACATCGCTGGCTTCGGCTACCAGGCTAAAACGAACGTTTTCGCCCATCTGGCCGTTCAGGGCTTGCCAGTGGTGAAACTGCTGGGTGTGGGCCCGACTGGCCGCGGTATCCAGACGTGCGGGCAGGTCATCCTGCAGGTCACCGGCAAACAGAACGCGTGCGGGTTCGAAATCATCACTGTGGCGCAGCAAGACTTCACTTGCCGGGGTAAAAGCAGACATGAAACACTCCTTCATTAAGACTGGCGCCGATTATACACGTTATCCAAAATGCTGCCTCTTTGTTGGCACCGCATGGAGATGCCAGTGCGCGGATAACGCTTTGCACGTCATCTCTGAGCGAACGGCGGGCGAGTCATATGGAGTTTGTTGGCGCAGATAAGCGGGATTTGCTATATTGCGCGCTAAATTAACCGGAGTGTTTCGTTATGACTTCCCGACGAGAGTGGCAATTACAGCAACTGGGTATTACCCAGTGGTCGCTGCGTCGCCCCGGGGCGTTACAGGGTGAAATCGCTATCTCGCTTGCCGGGCATATTCGGTTGGTGATGGTGGCGGAAAATCCGCCGTCACTGACTGAACCGCTCATCAGCGATATTTTACGTGCTCTGGCGCTGTCGCCGGATCAGGTACTGCAGCTCACCCCGGATCGCGTGGCTATGTTGCCGCAGGATAGCCGCTGCAACAGCTGGCGACTGGGCACTGATGCACCGTTACTGCTGGCGGGCGCGCAGGTTTCGACGCCCGCTTTTGATGAACTCCAGACCAGCGCGCCTGCCCGTATGGCGCTCTGGCAACAAATCTGCGCTCATGAACACGATTTCTACCCTCAACACGGCTGATTTGCCCCGTGCCTGGCAAATAGAACAACGCGCCCACGCTTTTCCGTGGAGCGAACAAACCTTTGCCAGTAATCAGGGGGAGCGTTATCTGAACCTTCAACTGACGGTTGATGGCGAGATGGCGGCCTTCGCAATTACGCAAATTGTCCTGGATGAGGCAACGCTGTTTAACATCGCCGTCGATCCGGCGTTTCAGCGGCGTGGCTTTGGGCGAGCGCTGCTTGAACAGGTGATTGATGAGGTCGAGAAACGCGGGGTCGTGACTTTGTGGCTGGAGGTGCGTGCGTCGAACGTAGCCGCTATCGCACTTTACGAGAGCGTCGGTTTTAACGAGGCGACCATTCGTCGCCGCTATTATCCGACGGCCGACGGACGTGAGGATGCGATCATAATGGCGTTGCCAGTCAGTATGTAACAGCCTATCCGATAGGCTTTTTTCAGGGTAAGTCTGACGCTGCGATGTTCAGACCTGCTGTAATAAGACGCCTTTGGGGCGGGCAATGACAGGGTGAGATGATGAAGTGGGACTGGATTTTCTTTGATGCCGACGAAACGCTGTTTACGTTTGATTCTTTTACCGGTTTGCAGCGAATGTTTCTCGACTATAGCGTGACCTTTAGCGCCGAAGATTTTCAGGACTATCAGGCCGTGAATAAGCCACTGTGGGTGGATTATCAAAACGGTACGATCACTTCGCTGCAGCTGCAACATCAGCGTTTTAATAGCTGGGCGGAGCGCCTCAGCGTGCAGCCGGGCGAACTCAACGACGCTTTTATGAATGCGATGGCCGAGATCTGCTCGCCGCTGCCGGGGGCGGTATCGCTGCTGAATGCGCTGCAGGGGAAGGTGAAGATGGGGATCATCACCAACGGGTTTACCTCGCTGCAACAGATCCGTCTGGAGCGCACCGGCTTACGCGATCACTTTGATTTATTGATTATTTCTGAAGAGGTCGGGGTGGCGAAGCCGGACGCGCGCATTTTCGAATACGCGCTGGCGCAGGCGGGTCATCCCGATCGTTCACGCGTACTGATGGTCGGCGATACGGCAGAGTCCGATATCCGCGGCGGGATGAATGCTGGTCTTGCCACCTGCTGGCTGAACGCCCATCAGCGCGAATTGCCTGCGGATCTTCACCCCGACTGGACGGTGACCTCTTTAAGCGACCTGGAGCAACTCCTGTGTAAACACTGATTGCCTCCCCCCCATTGATGGGTAAAATAGCCGCAATTTTTCGTATTCCACATGCGTGGCCGGTTGCCGCGTTTACTAAGAAGAATCAATTATGACGTTGTCTCCTTATCTGCAAGAGGTGGCTAAACGCCGCACTTTTGCCATTATCTCTCACCCGGATGCCGGTAAAACGACCATCACCGAGAAGGTATTACTGTTCGGACAGGCGATTCAGACCGCCGGTACTGTTAAAGGCCGTGGTTCCAGCCAGCATGCCAAATCAGACTGGATGGAGATGGAAAAGCAGCGTGGTATCTCCATTACCACATCGGTGATGCAGTTCCCGTATCGCAACAGTCTGGTTAACCTGCTGGATACCCCGGGACACGAAGACTTCTCCGAAGATACCTACCGTACTCTGACGGCGGTGGACTGCTGTCTGATGGTCATCGATGCGGCGAAAGGCGTTGAAGATCGTACCCGTAAGCTGATGGAAGTTACCCGTCTGCGCGATACGCCGATCCTGACGTTCATGAACAAACTTGACCGTGATATCCGCGATCCGATGGAGCTGCTGGATGAAGTGGAGAACGAGCTGCGTATTGCCTGCGCGCCGATCACCTGGCCGATTGGCTGCGGTAAGCTGTTTAAGGGCGTGTACCATCTCTACAAAGATGAGACCTATCTGTATCAGACCGGTAAGGGTCACACCATTCAGGAAGTGCGGATCGTGAAAGGGTTGAATAACCCGGATCTCGATCGGGCGGTCGGTGAAGATCTGGCACAGCAGCTGCGCGATGAGCTGGAACTGGTGCAGGGTGCCTCAAACGAGTTTGATAAAGATCTGTTCCTCGCCGGCGAAATCACCCCGGTCTTCTTTGGTACGGCCTTAGGTAACTTCGGCGTGGACCATATGCTGGATGGCCTGGTTGAGTGGGCGCCGGCACCGATGCCGCGTAAAACCGATACCCGTGAAGTGACGGCGGAAGAGGAGAAATTTACCGGTTTCGTCTTTAAAATTCAGGCCAACATGGATCCGAAACACCGTGACCGGGTGGCCTTTATGCGCGTGGTGTCCGGTAAGTATGAAAAGGGCATGAAGCTGCGTCAGGTTCGAACGGGCAAAGATGTGGTGATTTCCGATGCGCTGACCTTTATGGCCGGCGACCGTTCCCATGTGGAGGAGGCCTGGCCGGGCGATATTATCGGTCTGCACAACCACGGTACGATTCAGATCGGCGATACCTTCACTCAGGGTGAAATGATGAAGTTCACCGGGATCCCGAACTTTGCACCGGAGCTGTTCCGTCGCATTCGACTGAAGGATCCGCTGAAGCAGAAACAGCTGCTGAAAGGGCTGGTACAGCTTTCTGAAGAGGGCGCGGTACAGGTCTTCCGTCCGATTGCCAATAACGACCTGATTGTCGGCGCGGTCGGTGTGCTGCAGTTTGATGTGGTTGTGGCTCGTCTGAAGAGTGAATACAACGTTGAAGCGATTTACGAATCGGTGAACGTGGCGACCGCGCGTTGGGTGGAGTCCACCGACGTGAAAAAATTCGAGGAATTTAAGCGAAAAAACGAAATTCAGCTGGCCCTCGATGGCGGTGATAATCTGACATATATCGCGCCAACTATGGTGAACCTGAATCTGACGCAGGAGCGCTATCCTGACGTTATATTCCGTAAAACTCGCGAGCACTAATCCCTTCCGGAGCGCGGCTCTCACCGCGCTCCACGCTATTTTTTCGTCGTTTCCAGCGTTATAGAAAGTTCTTAAAGATCCCCGTCAGCGTAACTTTTTGTGCATATTTTCCGTCTCTTTCATGACCTTCTACTATATTTAATAAGTAATTTTTAAGATTCTGGCTTAATAAGCTACTTATTTTGCTTTAGCAATATAGAAATAACGAGGACAGAGAGATGACAAGACTAAAGAATGCCGGGACGTTGCTGGCTCTCTTCTTAGGCTCAGCCATGATAAGCGCCTCGGCATATGCAGAAAATCCGACGGCGAACAGCGCACAATCGGTTGCCGCCAGTGCGGGCCAGGCCGTCGACAGCTCGCTGAATAAAGTCGGCGATTTTATGGATGACAGTACCATCACCGCCAGGGTAAAAGCGGCGCTGATTGACGATAAAAATATTCGCAGCAGCGATATCTCTGTAAAAACAGAGAATAAAGTGGTGACGCTGAGTGGCTCGGTTGACAGCGCGGGGCAAAAAGATCTGGCGGTAAACGCCGCGAAAACGGTCGAAGGCGTGACCACCGTGAATGACCAACTGCGCGTGGCCGAAGAAAAGTCTGCTAGCCTGAAGGGATACGCAGGTGATACGGCCATTACCAGCCAGGTCAAAGCCAAACTGTTGGCGGATGACATTGTGCCGTCGCGAAAAATAACGGTTGAAACCCGAGCGGGAACCGTACATTTATCCGGGACCGTTGATTCTCGTCAGCAGGCGGACCGTGCGGCAGACATTGCCAAAGCCGTTTCTGGTGTAAAAAACGTAGAAAATAATGTCAGCGTTAAATAATTCCACTCATTTAATAACGTTATTTCCCGCTAAATATTCAACTCGTTGAATGGCGCGTTGAATCACAGGTGGGAGGTAAACAAATGAATCCTCTGGCGCTTATTCAGGTCTTTTTATCGAGGAACACGGGCATCGCCCGATAACCAGCAATTCGACGTATGACGAGTTAAGAAAAAGAGCATTACAGGGTTGATTTATGCGCGGCCTGAGTGCGCAGAAAAGCGACCGTTATCCACTATGGTAAGGAGCACATTATGTTTCGATGGGGCATTATTTTTCTGGTCATTGCACTGATTGCTGCCGCGTTAGGATTTGGTAGCCTGGCGGGTACGGCTGCCTGGGCTGCAAAAATCGTCTTTGTCGTCGGTATTATTCTGTTCCTGGTTAGCCTGTTTACCGGGCGCCGGCGCCCATAGAAAGCGATCTTTCCCTGCCGCGCACGACGCGAAAGGTATTGTACTGACATAGCGTTTTACATAAAGCCAGTCCTCAGGACTGGCTTTCGTGGTTTCTGGGGGGTAATAATTGCAGAACGGCGCGGCGATGGACGCCAGGATTCCTGAGCGTTTGCGGGCGGTGAGCGCCGCCCGACGGGCCGGGAGCGCTGGGGGAGACCCCACCGGATTATTTTGGGCTGGTACAATAAAACATAACAGGAAAGCAGGGTGGGACATCGAATTCCCGTAACGCTTGGCAATATTGCGCCGTTGTCTGTCAAACCCTTTCTTCCGGGCAAGATTGGCCTTGTGTGCGAGGGGGGCGGCCAGCGAGGTATTTTTACCGCCGGAGTACTGGATGAGTTTATGCGCGCGGGATTCAACCCCTTTGACATTATGCTGGGGACATCCGCCGGGGCGCAAAACCTGTCGGCCTACATGTGCAACCAGCAAGGCTATGCCCGCAAGGTCATTACCCGTTACACCACGGCCCGGGAATTTTTCGATCCTATGCGTTTTGTCCGCGGCGGCAATCTTATCGATCTTGACTGGCTGGTGGAGACCGCGGCGCAAAAAATGCCGCTGGCGATGAGCTATGCGGAGGAGCAGTTCGCACAAGGGAAAGAGCTGTGGATGTGCGCCTGCCGGGGCGATGACTATACGCCAGATTATTTTGCTCCCACACAGGCGACGTGGCTCGATCTGATCCGCGCCTCCAGCGCGATCCCCGGTTTTTATCGCAGCGGTGTCATGCTGGACGGCATCAGCTATCTTGATGGCGGCGTCAGCGATGCGATTCCCGTGCAGGAGGCGGCCCGACGCGGGGCGCAAACCATCGTGGTTATCCGCACGGTGCCTTCACAGATGTTCTATACCCCACAGTGGTTTAAGCGAATGGAGCGTTGGCTGGGTGAAAGCAGTCTGCAGCCGTTTGTGAACCTGGTCCAGCATCACGAAGCCACCTATCGCGCCACTCAACAGTTTATTGAGAAGCCGCCGGGTAAGCTGCGAATCCTGGAAATTTATCCGCAGAAGCCGCTTAAAAGCATGGCGCTGGGAAGTCGTTTGCCGGCGCTGCTGGAAGATTACAAGACCGGGCGGCAGTGCGGGCGTTATTTCCTGGCGACGGTCGGCAAACTGCTGACCGACCGTCCGCCGCTGGTGCGTCATCTGCCGCGAGTCACGCAGCCCGCCTCGGTCGTGGTGCCGGCTGCTTCCGTCGCCAACGATTCTCACCCGGTCAACTTTGTTACCGCCCCGCAGGCCAATGATGCCAGCTTTGATAATGAGGATCTGGCATGACGTGGGCGTTTATCGATACACATTGTCATTTTGATTTTCCCCCCTTCGCTGGCCATGCAGTCGACAGTCTTGCCCGAGCGGCGAAAGCACGGGTGACGCAGATAATTGTTCCGGCCATTGAAGCGGAAAATTTCTCCCGCGTATTAGCGCTGGCGGAGCAGCATGAAGCGGTTTATGCCGCCGTGGGACTGCATCCCATTGCGATCGAACGGCATGATGAGCGCAGCCTTGCGCGGCTGGAAGAGTGTCTGCGCCAGCGGCACCGGAAGCTGGTCGCCGTGGGGGAGACGGGGCTCGATCTGTATCGTGAAGAGCCGCAATTTGAGCGCCAGTTGGTCATGCTGGAGGCGCAGTTGCGGCTGGCGAAGCGTTACGACCTGCCGGTGATTCTGCACTCCCGACGCACCCACGATAAGCTGGCGATGTTGTTGAAAAAACATGCGTTGCCGAGAACTGGCGTGGTGCATGGTTTCGCGGGAAGCCTGCAGCAGGCGGAACGCTTTGTGCAGTCTGGTTATAAAATTGGCGTCGGCGGGACCATAACCTATCCACGTGCCAGTAAAACGCGTGATGTGATGGCGCGTCTGCCGCTATCGGCACTGCTGCTGGAAACGGATGCGCCGGATATGCCGCTTAATGGCTTTCAGGGGCAGCCAAATCGGCCGGAGCAGGCGGCCCGTGTCTTTGCCTCATTATGTGAACTGCGGCAGGAACCTGCGGATGTTATTGCGAATGCGTTGATAAACAATACGAAAGCGTTGTTCTATACCTTGTGAGATGTCTGGCGTAGCGCACCATCAGTGATGTCGCTCGTGCGTCAACTGCGGTTAAGACATTGCGGCATCATTAATGGTGCTGGCCCACGACCTCGCTACCCGGATATCCTCCTTTCTGCCCTCGTCTTCTTTTGGATGTTATAATTCCATCACCTTCTTTTTTTTGTTAAAATTATTATTTTTCAATTATTTAATGGTTAATTTCCATTTTTAGCACAAAATGAATCCGCTTTTTTCGAGATTTTTTGTGGTTTTATGTTATTATTCTAACAATCTCTCGTGTCTGAGGATTCTGATTATGATTAAAGGAAATCAGGCGTTCTGAAGTGCAATATTGCATTTGTAATGGTGATTTACATCACGTTATTTGAGTGCAAATTCATCATTAGTTTTCATTAATTGTGATGAGTGTCGAAGTGTAACGGCGAGGTGATGTTACAATAGTAACAGACTCGCAAGGTGAAAAACTATTGAACCGGCAATTAGCCGTCGGAGTGTGAAATGACTGATTTATCTGCAAGCAGCCTGCGCGCGTTGAAACTGATGGACCTGACGACGCTGAATGACGATGACACCAATGAAAAGGTGATTGCTCTGTGCCATCAGGCAAAAACACCGGTAGGGAATACAGCGGCTGTCTGTATCTATCCGCGCTTTATCCCGATCGCCCGTAAGACGCTGAACGCGCAAGGCACCCCGGATATCCGTATCGCCACGGTCACCAACTTCCCGCATGGTAACGATGATATCGCTATCGCACTGGCGGAGACCCGTGCGGCTATCGCTTACGGCGCGGATGAAGTTGACGTGGTATTCCCGTATCGCGCGCTGATCGCAGGTAACGAGCAGGTCGGATTCGATCTGGTGAAAGCCTGTAAAGAGGCTTGCGCGGCGGCCAATGTGCTGTTGAAAGTGATTATCGAAACCGGTGAGCTGAAAGAAGAAGCGTTAATTCGTAAAGCTTCTGAAATTTCTATTAAAGCCGGGGCGGATTTCATCAAAACGTCGACCGGTAAAGTCCCGGTAAACGCGACGCCGGAAAGCGCACGTATCATGCTGGAAGTGATCCGCGATATGGGCGTACAGAAAACCGTTGGCTTTAAGCCAGCGGGCGGCGTCCGCAGCGCTGAAGATGCGCAACAGTTCCTGGCCATTGCCGATGAACTGTTCGG
>NZ_JBCNNS010000061.1:0-27195 GCF_039594335.1 Raoultella sp. | reverse complement strand
ACGTCATATCGGTATTTACGGTTATCGCGCCGGCTTTATCCGTCGCTACGTCAGCTGGGCACCGAGTCCGCTGGAACAGATCGAAATGCTGGAGCAACTGCGGGTACTGTGGTACGGCGAAAAAATCTATGTCGCGGTGGCCGAAGTTGTCCCGGGGACCGGTGTCGATACGCCGGAAGATCTGGAGCGCGTACGCGCAGAGCTGCGTTAATCCATTCATCCCCTCCGCTGTGAGGGGACATCCTCAGGCTGTTTTTCCATACATTTCCCTCAATTTTTTGATCTCACCTGATGACATCCCTGCGGCTGGCGCTCATTATAAAATCAGTAGTATTCACAAGGGTAATCAGAAATGGAACAGCTGCGAACCGAACTTAGCCACCTGCTGGGGGAGAAACTGAGCCGCGTGGAGTGTATCAGCGAGAAGCCCTCCTCGGCGTTGTGGTCGCTTTATGATGCGCAGGGAAACCCGCTGCCGCTGCTGGCGAAAAGTTTTACCACGCCAGGCATTGCACGCCAGCTGGCGTGGAAGATCTCAACTCTGGCGCGTAGCGGCACCGCGCGCATGCCGGTGGTCTACGGGGTGTTGACGCATGAAGAGCATCCCGGTCCGGACGTGCTGCTGATTGAGCGGTTGCGCGGGGTGTCTGCGGAAGCGCCGGCCCGTACGCCGGAACGCTGGGAGCAGCTGCAGGAGCAGATCGTGGAAGCTCTTCTGGCATGGCACCGGCATGATAGCGGCGGCTGCGTCGGCATGGTGGACAATACTCAGGAAAACCTGTGGCCACACTGGTACCGTCAGCGGGTTGAGATGCTGTGGAGCACCCTTAATCTGTATCAGGATACCGGCCTGACGATGCAGGATAAACGGATTTTGTTCCGCGCTCGCGAGTGTCTCCCGGATTTATTGAAAGATTTTAATGATAACTGCGTGCTGGTACACGGCAGCTTCACGCTGCGTAGTATGCTAAAAGACGCGCGTAGCGATCAGCTGCTGGCGATGGTCGGGCCGGGCATGATGCTGTGGGCGCCGCGAGAATATGAACTGTTTCGCCTGTCCGACGGGGGACAGGCGGAGCAGTTGCTGTGGCACTATCTGCGCCGGGCCCCGGTGGCTGAATCTTTCCTGTGGCGACGTTGGCTCTATCTGCTGTGGGATGAGGTGGATAACCTCGTCAATACCGGGCGCTTTGACCGCGCCCGGTTTGACCTGGCCGCCAAATCAATTCTGCCCTGGCTCGCCTGAGGTGCCCTTTAACCATTGCCAAATGCGCCCCAGCGTTTCGTAGCCGACGCGATCGCTGTGCATCAGCCAGACCGGGGAAGGGATCGCCCGTTCCCACGGGTTGAGCGGCGACGCGATCGCCAGTTGGTTGGCGGGGGCGGGCAGAGGATTGAGTCCGACATGTTGGAAGAAAATCATCGCCCGGGGCAAATGTGATGCGGAAGTTACCAGCAGGAACGGCGCATCGGCAATGGCCTGTTTCACCGCCTCGGCTTCCTCTTCGGTATCTTTGGGCTTATCCAGAACGATAATTTCGCTGCGCGGTATCCCCAGACTCTCCGCAACTCTGGCTCCGGCTTCTGCCGTGCTGACGGGATTGGTTTTCGCCGCTGCGCCGGTAAAGATGAGTTTTGAGCCCGGGTTCTCATACCACAGGCGGATCCCTTCTGTCAGCCGCGGCAGGCTGTTGTTGATAAGATTTGAACTGGGAGCCCAGTCTCGATTCCAGGTGTAGCCCCCGCCAAGTACGACGACGTATTGCACGCGCTCTGTACCCCGCCATGTCGGGTATTTCTCTTCAATGGGTTTTAGCAAACTATCGGCTACCGGTTGCAGGCTCAGCAACAGCAACAGCAGCCAGCCGAGGCTAACGCAGAGCTTGCCGGTGCGCTGGAAACGACTAAACCACAGTAACGCGATGCCGAGCGCAATCAGCAACAGCAGCAGGGGAAGCGGCAGCATCATACCGCCTAACACCTTTTTCAGTGTAAAAAGCATGCCAGATGGCTCCTTTTTTAACCATATAACTAAAGTTATGTCCGGATCTTATAACAGATCGCTTCATTCTCAGCGTGGGTATGACAAAATAGCGGCTTTGTGTTGGCAGGTGGATCCGCCCGTGAAAGATCGTAATTTTGATGACATGGCTGAAAAGTTTTCGCGCAATATTTACGGCACCACCAAGGGTGAACTGCGTCAGGCCATTCTGTGGCAGGATCTGCAACCGCTGTTGAGCCAGTTGGGGCCTGGACCGCTCCGGGTTCTTGATGCCGGTGGTGGCGAAGGGCAAACGGCGGTAAAAGTTGCGGAAATGGGCCACCATGTGACGTTATGCGATCTTTCGGCTGAAATGGTGGCGCGCGCCAGGCAGGCTGCTGCCGATAAAGGTGTGATCGACAACATGCATTTTGTACAATGCGCCGCTCAGGATATTACGCAGCATATAGAAAGCCCGGTCGATCTGATACTGTTTCATGCGGTGCTGGAGTGGGTGGCCGAGCCGCAGGAGATGCTGCGAACGCTGTGGTCGGTTTTACGACCCGGCGGCGCGCTATCGTTAATGTTCTACAATGCTAACGGTCTGTTGATGCATAACATGGTCGTCGGGAACTTCGACTACGTACAAATCGGCATGCCGAAAAAGAAAAAACGCACGCTGTCGCCGGACTATCCGCGTTCCCCGCAACAGGTTTATGGCTGGCTGGAAGAGCAGGGCTGGCACATTACCGGTAAAACCGGCGTGCGGGTGTTTCATGATTATCTGCGTGAAAAACGCAAACAGCGTGACAATTTTGCGGCGCTGCTGGAGCTGGAAACGCGCTACTGTCGCCAGGAGCCGTATATCAGCCTGGGTCGCTACATTCATGTCACAGCGCTTAAGCCGCAGATGCAAGGATAAACTATGAGTGAATTTTCCCAGACAGTCCCCGAACTGGTTGCCTGGGCCAGAAAAAATGATTTTTCTATTTCGCTGCCGGTAGACAGACTCTCGTTTCTGCTGGCGGTTGCTACGCTGAACGGCGAGCGACTCGAAGGAGAAATGACCGAGGGAGAACTGGTGGATGCGTTCCGCCACGTCAGTGATGCGTTTGAGCAGACCAGCGAAACCATCAGCCAGCGCGCCAATAATGCGATCAACGATATGGTGCGCCAGCGTCTGCTGAACCGCTTTACCAGCGAAATCACGGAAGGCAATGCGATTTATCGCCTGACGCCGTTGGGCATCGGTATTACCGACTACTATATTCGCCAACGCGAATTTTCCACTCTGCGTCTGTCGATGCAGCTGTCTATCGTCGCCAGTGAGCTCAAGCGCGCAGCAGACTCAGCAGAAGAGGGCGGCGATGAGTTTCACTGGCATCGCAACGTCTTTGCGCCGCTGAAATATTCGGTTGCTGAGATTTTCGACAGTATCGATCTGACGCAGCGCATCATGGATGAGCAGCAGCAGCTGGTCAAAGATGATATCGCTCAGCTGTTGAATAAAGACTGGCGTGCGGCGATCTCCAGCTGCGAGTTGCTGCTTTCAGAAACATCCGGGACTCTGCGCGAGCTGCAGGATACCCTGGATGCCGCAGGCGATAAACTGCAGGCTAACCTGTTGAGAATTCAGGATGCGACAATTTCACGTGACGATCTGCATTTTGTCGATCGCTTAGTCTTCGATCTGCAAAGCAAACTGGACCGTATCGTCAGCTGGGGCCAGCAGGCGATTGACCTGTGGATCGGCTACGATCGTCACGTGCATAAATTTATCCGTACCGCTATCGATATGGATAAAAACCGCGTCTTCGCTCAGCGCCTGCGTCAGTCGATCCAGACCTATTTTGACGCCCCGTGGGCGTTGACTCACGCCAGCGCCGATCGTCTGCTGGATATGCGCGATGAAGAGATGGCGCTGCGTGATGAAGAGGTTACCGGAGAGCTTCCGGCGGATCTGGAATATGAAGAGTTTAACGAAATTCGCGAACAGCTCGCCGCGCTGATTGAAGCGCAACTGGTGGTTTACAAAGACAAAGGCGTCCCGCTGGATCTCGGTCTGGTGGTTCGCGAATATCTGGCGCAGTATCCGCGAGCTCGCCATTTTGATGTGGCGCGAATCGTCGTCGATCAGGCGGTACGCCTGGGCGTCGCACAAGCAGATTTCACCGGACTGCCGGCAAAATGGCAGCCGATTAATGATTACGGAGCCAAGGTACAGGCGCATGTCATCGACAAATATTGAACAAGTGATGCCAGTTAAACTGGCGCTGGCGTTGGGCAATCCGTTATTTCCGGCGCTGGACAGCGCCCTGCGAGCAGGTCGTCATATCGGCCTGGACGAACTGGATAATCACGCATTTTTGATGGATTTTCAGGATTACCTGGAAGAGTTTTACGCGCGTTATAACGTTGAACTGATTCGCGCGCCAGAAGGGTTTTTCTATCTGCGCCCGCGCTCCACGACGCTGATTCCGCGTTCGGTGCTCTCCGAGCTGGATATGATGGTTGGCAAAATTCTCTGCTACCTCTATCTCAGCCCGGAACGGCTGGCCAACGAAGGGATCTTTACCCAGCAGGAGCTCTACGATGAGCTTTTGACCCTGGCGGACGAGGCTAAACTGCTGAAGCTGGTGAACAACCGTTCTACCGGGTCCGATCTCGACCGGCAGAAGCTACAGGAAAAAATGCGCGCGTCGCTCAACCGTCTGCGCCGCCTGGGTATGGTCTGGTTTATGGGCCATGACAGCAGCAAATTCCGCATTACCGAGTCGGTCTTCCGTTTTGGTGCTGACGTTCGCGTCGGTGACGATCCGCGCGAGGCGCAGCTGCGCATGATTCGCGACGGTGAAGCGATGGCGCTGGAAAACCATCTGCAGCTCAATGATGAGAACGAAGAGAATCAGCCGGATAGCGGGGAGGAAGAGTAATGATTGAACGCGGTAAATTTCGCTCGCTGACGCTGGTTAACTGGAACGGTTTTTTTGCCCGAACGTTTGATCTGGATGAGCTGGTCACCACGCTGTCCGGAGGCAACGGGGCCGGGAAATCAACCACCATGGCGGCTTTCGTCACGGCACTGATTCCGGATTTGACCCTGCTGCACTTCCGTAACACCACCGAAGCGGGAGCCACCAGCGGTTCGCGTGATAAAGGTTTGCACGGGAAGCTGCGGGCCGGGGTGTGTTATTCGGTACTGGACGTGGTCAACTCGCACCACCAGCGCGTGGTCGTGGGCGTACGTCTGCAGCAGATCGCCGGTCGCGATCGTAAAGTGGATATCAAGCCGTTTGCTATCCAGGGGCTGCCGATGTCCATTCAGCCGACCCAGCTGTTGACGGAAACCCTTAACGAGCGCCAGGCGCGCGTGTTGAGCCTCAACGAGCTGAAAGACAAGCTTGAAGAGATGGAAGGGGTGCAGTTCAAGCAGTTCAACTCGATAACCGATTATCACTCGCTGATGTTTGATCTCGGGGTTGTCGCGCGTCGTCTGCGTTCGGCCTCTGACCGCAGCAAATACTATCGCCTGATTGAAGCCTCGCTGTATGGCGGGATCTCTAACACCATTACCCGCTCGCTGCGCGACTACCTGTTGCCGGAAAACAGCGGCGTGCGCAAAGCGTTCCAGGATATGGAAGCCGCGCTGCGCGAAAACCGCATGACCCTCGAAGCCATTCGCGTCACTCAGTCCGATCGCGACCTGTTTAAACATCTGATCAGCGAAGCGACGAACTATGTTGCGGCGGACTATATGCGTCACGCCAACGAACGTCGCGTGCATCTGGACAAAGCGCTGGAGTATCGTCGCGATCTCTTTACCTCTCGGGCGCAGCTGGCGGCAGAGCAGTATAAGCACGTCGATATGGCCCGTGAACTGCAGGAACATAACGGCGCAGAGGGCGATCTGGAAGCCGATTATCAGGCTGCCAGCGACCACCTGAATCTGGTCCAAACCGCGCTGCGCCAGCAGGAAAAAATCGAGCGCTATGAAGCGGATCTCGATGAACTGCAGATTCGCCTTGAAGAGCAGAATGAAGTCGTCGCCGAAGCGACCGATCTGCAGGAAGAGAACGAAGCCCGTGCAGAGGCTGCTGAACTGGAAGTGGATGAGCTGAAAAGCCAGCTCGCCGACTATCAGCAAGCGCTGGACGTACAGCAGACCCGCGCCATTCAGTACAACCAGGCGCTGCAGGCGCTGGAACGTGCGAAGGCGCTGTGCCATTTACCGGATTTAACGTCGGAAAGCGCCGACCAATGGCTGGAAACATTCCAGGCGAAAGAGCAAGAAGCGACGGAAAAAATGCTGTCGCTGGAACAAAAAATAAGCGTGGCGCAGACCGCGCACGGCCAGTTCGAGCAGGCTTACCAGCTGGTGGCAGCCATCAATGGCCCGCTGGCGCGTAATGAGGCCTGGGACGTGGCGCGCGAGCTGTTGCGCGATGGCGTCAACCAGCGTCATCTTGCCGATCAGGCGCAAGGGCTGCGTAGCCGTCTGACCGAGCTGGAACAGCGTCTGCGTGAGCAGCAGGACGCCGAGCGCCAGCTGAGCGAATTCTGTAAGCGTCAGGGTAAACGCTACGATATTGACGATCTGGAAGCGCTGCATCAGGAGCTGGAAGCGCGCATCGCCTCCTTGTCCGATAGCGTCTCTTCGGCCAGCGAACAGCGCATGAACCTGCGCCAGGAGCTGGAGCAGTTGCAGTCGCGCACCCAGTCTCTGCTGCGTCGGGCGCCGATCTGGCTGGCCGCACAAAACAGCCTCAACCAACTCTGCGAGCAGAGCGGCGAGCAGTTTGAATCAAGCCAGGATGTCACTGAATATCTCCAGCAACTGCTGGAGCGCGAGCGCGAAGCCATTGTTGAACGTGACGAAGTGGGTGCGCGTAAACGCGCCATCGATGAAGAGATCGAACGCCTCAGCCAGCCGGGAGGGTCTGAAGATCCCCGTCTAAACGCGCTGGCGGAACGTTTTGGTGGCGTACTGCTGTCGGAAATTTATGACGATGTCAGCCTTGAAGACGCCCCGTACTTCTCAGCGCTGTATGGCCCGTCGCGCCACGCGATTGTGGTCCCCAATCTGGCGCAGATCGCCGAACAGCTTGAAGGGCTGGAAGATTGCCCGGAAGATCTCTATCTGATCGAAGGCGATCCGCAATCCTTCGATGACAGCGTCTTCAGCGTTGATGAGCTGGAAAAAGCGGTTGTGGTTAAAGTGGCCGATCGCCAGTGGCGCTACTCGCGTTTCCCGACGCTGCCGCTGTTTGGCCGCGCTGCGCGTGAAAGCCGCGTTGAAACGCTGCATGCGGAGCGGGAAAGTTTGTCAGAGCGTTTTGCGACCCTCTCTTTTGACGTGCAGAAAACGCAGCGTCAGCATCAGGCTTTCAGCCGCTTTATTGGCAGTCATCTGGCCGTCGCGTTTGAAGACGATCCGGAAGAAGAGATCCGTAAACTTAACAGCCGCCGCGGCGAGCTGGAGCGCGCCCTTAACGCGCATGAAAGCGACAACCAGCAGAACCGGGTGCAGTATGAGCAGGCGAAAGAGGGGGTTTCCGCTCTCAACCGCCTGTTACCGCATCTTAACCTGCTGGCGGACGATACGCTGGCCGACCGCGTTGACGAAATTCAGGAACGCCTGGATGAAGCCCAGGAAGCGGCGCGCTTTATTCAGCAGTATGGCAATCAGCTGGCGAAACTGGAGCCGATCGTTTCAGTCCTGCAAAGCGATCCGGAACAGTTCGAGCAACTGAAAGAAGATTACGCCTATGCGCAGCAGATGCAGCGCGATGCGCGTCAGCAGGCGTTTGCGCTGAGCGAAGTGGTGCAGCGTCGCGCCCACTTCAGCTATTCCGATTCGGCGGAAATGCTGAGCGGTAACAGCGATCTCAATGAAAAACTGCGCCAGCGCCTGGCGCAGGCGGAAGCTGAACGTAGCCGCGCCCGCGACGCCATGCGTACTCATTCTGCGCAGCTGAATCAGTACAATCAGGTGCTGGCGTCGCTGAAAAGCTCCTTTGATACCAAAAAGGAGCTGCTGAGCGATCTGCATAAAGAGTTGCAGGATATCGGTGTACGCGCCGACAGCGGTGCGGAAGAGCGTGCGCGAGCCCGCCGCGATCAGCTGCATACGCAGTTAAGCAACAACCGCTCGCGCCGTAATCAGCTGGAAAAAGCGCTGACCTTCTGTGAAGCCGAAATGGACAACCTGACCCGCAGGCTGCGTAAACTTGAGCGCGACTACTGCGAGATGCGTGAGCAGGTGGTGAGCGCTAAGGCGGGCTGGTGTGCGGTTATGCGTCTGGTGAAAGATAACGGAGTCGAACGTCGTCTGCATCGCCGCGAGCTGGCCTACCTCTCCGCTGACGAGCTGCGCTCGATGTCGGATAAAGCACTGGGAGCGCTGCGCCTGGCCGTAGCGGATAACGAACATCTGCGCGATGTGCTGCGTGTCTCCGAGGATCCGAAGCGCCCTGAACGTAAAATTCAGTTCTTTGTCGCCGTCTACCAGCATTTGCGCGAGCGTATCCGTCAGGATATTATCCGCACCGACGACCCGGTAGAAGCGATTGAACAGATGGAAATCGAACTGAGTCGTCTGACGGAAGAGTTGACCAACCGTGAGCAGAAGCTGGCCATCAGCTCCCGCAGCGTGGCCAACATTATTCGCAAAACGATTCAGCGCGAGCAGAACCGTATTCGTATGCTCAACCAGGGCCTGCAAAGCGTCTCCTTTGGCCAGGTCAACAGCGTGCGCCTGAATGTCAACGTGAGGGAAACCCACTCGACGCTGCTTGATGTGCTGTCTGAACAGCACGAGCAGCATCAGGATCTGTTTAACAGCAACCGCCTGAGCTTCTCGGAAGCGCTGGCGAAGCTGTACCAGCGTCTGAACCCGCAGATCGATATGGGGCAACGTACCCCGCAGACCATCGGTGAAGAGCTGCTCGACTACCGCAACTATCTGGAGATGGAAGTGGAAGTGAACCGCGGTTCCGACGGCTGGCTACGCGCAGAATCCGGCGCGCTGTCCACCGGGGAAGCGATCGGTACCGGGATGTCGATACTGGTGATGGTGGTGCAGAGTTGGGAAGATGAGTCTCGTCGCCTGCGCGGCAAGGATCTGTCACCGTGCCGTCTGCTGTTCCTCGATGAAGCGGCACGTCTCGATGCCCGTTCTATCGCCACGCTGTTTGAGCTGTGCGAACGTCTGGAGATGCAGTTGATCATCGCGGCGCCGGAAAACATCAGCCCGGAAAAAGGCACCACCTACAAGTTAGTGCGTAAAGTGTTTAATAACCACGAACACGTCCATGTTGTCGGGCTGCGCGGTTTTGCCGCACCGTTGCCGGAAACGCTGCCTGGAACGGCGGATGCTTCTTAGCGGTCATCGATCGATAGAGAAAAGGGCGACTTGATGTCGCCCTTTTTGTTATCGAATTCGCTAAATTCACGTTTTAGAATCTTTAAACTTCTTTACATTTGGGGAGGCAAAAGCTTTTGCGTCTCTATATACTGAGTGTAAAACCCGTTTTTACGGGCGGCAATGTGATAACAGGGGGCAAGGGATGTTGCTAAAAAAACGGTATGGTCGTCAATTGTCAGCGCTGAGTTTGAGCCTGGCTTTTGCATTTGCTCCGCTGTTTAATGCCCAGGCCGAAGAGCCTGAAATCGTACCCACAGACAGTTCCGCGACGATGGGAGAACTGTCGTCTGCGCTTATCCAGAGCGATGGTCAGTCCGCGACAGTCGCGAAAATGGCCGGCGAACAGCCGCTGCCGGCTGGTGCCGCAGAAAAAAGCCGCGCCGCGATCGTGGCGCAGTTGCCGGCTGACTATCAGCCTGTGTTTATGAATCCGCTGGTCTCGCTCTATGCGGCCAGAGATATGAAACCGATGTGGGAGAACCGCGAGGCGGTTCAGGCTTTTCAGCAGCAGTTGGCTGAAGTCGCCATCGCCGGTTTTCAGCCGCAATTTACCGCCTGGGTAAGCCTGCTGACCGATCCGGCGGTGAACGGCATGGCTCGCGATATCGTACTCTCCGATGCCATGATGGGATACCTGCATTTTATCAGCGGTATTCCGGTGCAGGGGAATCGCTGGCTGTACGGAACGAAGCCGTACACCATGGCGACGCCGCCGCTGTCGGTGATTAATCAGTGGCAGCTGGCGCTGGATAATGGCTCTCTGCTGCCGTTTATTGCCGGGCTGGCGCCGAAGCATCCACAATATGAGGCGATGCACCGGGCGCTGCTGGCGCTGGTGGCCGATTCCCGACCGTGGCCGCAGTTGACCAGCAACGTGGCGCTGCGTCCGGGGGAGTGGAGTAACGACATTGGCGCGCTGCGCGAAATTTTACAGCGCAACGGTATGCTCGATGATTCCGCGAAGATTGCTCTGCCGGGGGATGTCGTGAGTCCATCTGCCGGGAAGAAGAGCAAAACCGCGGCGCGCGGCGTCTACGATCGCCAGCTTGTTGAGGGCGTTAAGCGCTTCCAGGCCTGGCAGGGGTTGGGTGACGATGGCGTGATTGGTCAATCCACCCGCGACTGGCTCAACGTTTCCGCGGCCCAGCGCGCGGGCGTACTGGCGTTGAACATTCAGCGCTTGCGTCTGCTGCCGGGAAAACTGTCTACCGGTATTATGGTCAATATTCCTGCCTTCTCGCTGGTCTATTACCAGGATGGCAGCCAGGTGCTGGCATCGCGAGTGATTGTGGGGCGGCCGGATCGTAAAACGCCGATGATGAGCAGCGCGCTAAACAACGTGGTGGTTAACCCGCCGTGGAACGTGCCGCCGACGCTGGCGCGCAAAGATATCCTGCCGAAGGTGCGCAACGACCCGGGCTATCTTGAGCAGCATGGTTACACCGTGATGCGCGGCTGGAACAGTAAAGAGGCTATCGATCCGTACCGGGTTGACTGGTCGACAATCACCGAAAACAATCTGCCGTTCCGTTTTCAGCAGGCACCTGGCGCGCGTAACTCATTAGGGCGCTATAAGTTTAATATGCCAAGCTCCGATGCTATCTATCTGCACGATACGCCGAACCACAACCTGTTCCAGAAAGACGTGAGGGCCTTAAGCTCCGGCTGCGTGCGGGTCAATAAAGCCTCGGAGCTGGCGAATATGCTGCTGCAGGATGCTGGCTGGAATGACACGCGGATTTCCGATGCGCTCAAGCAGGGTGATACCCGCTATGTCAACATCCGTCAGAATATCCCGGTCAATCTCTATTACTTAACCGCCTTCGTCGATGCGGATGGCCGCATGCAATATCGCACAGATATTTACAATTACGATCTCACCGCGCGATCTGGCGCACAAATTCTGGCGAAAGCAGAACAATTAATCAGGTAAATGAAGTAGTTCAACGAATTTCGTTGTCCTAACTCTCAGTGAAAACAGGCCCTGTTCCTCTACAGGGCCTGTATTTACTGGGGTTAGGCTACCTTGACGTTGGCAATAATGCCCGGTAAGGTGCCTTTCGTGCGCCAGAAGTGCATATATTCGATTCATTTACTTGTAGACCTGATTATCATGGACAAATTTGACGCTAATCGCCGCAAATTGCTGGCGTTAGGTGGGGCTGCGCTCGGTGCTGCCGCCATTCTGCCTGCGCCGGCATTTGCCACCCTCTCGACCCCCCGACCGCGTATTCTGACGTTGAATAACCTGCATACTGGTGAATCACTCAAGGCGGAGTTTTTCGATGGCAGAGGCTATATTCAGGATGAATTAGCAAGGCTTAACCATTTTTTCCGTGATTTCCGCGCGAATAAAATTAAGCCAATCGATCCGAGTTTGTTTGATCAACTCTATCGTCTGCAGGGATTACTTGGCACCAATAAACCTGTTCAGCTTATCTCAGGCTATCGCTCCCTTGATACCAATGATGAGCTCCGTGCACGAAGCCGTGGTGTGGCGAAACATAGCTATCACACTAAGGGACAGGCAATGGATTTCCACATAGAAGGCATTTCGTTAAGCAATGTTCGCAAAGCGGCGTTATCAATGGGCGCAGGTGGTGTAGGATACTATCCACGTAGCAACTTTGTGCATATTGATACCGGTCCGGTCAGGCACTGGTAACGAAAGGAGCATTATGAACTATCGTATTATTCCGGTTACCGCGTTCGCTCAGAACTGTTCTTTAATTTGGTGCGAACAAACCCGGCTTGCCGCGCTGGTCGATCCCGGCGGTGACGCTGAGCGAATCAAACAGGAAGTCACGGCAGCAGGCGTCAGCCTGATGCAGATTTTGCTCACCCACGGCCATCTCGATCACGTCGGTGCGGCGGCGGAACTGGCACAACACTATGGCGTGCCGATTATCGGACCGGAAAAAGAAGATGAGTTCTGGCTGGAAGGTCTGCCGGCGCAAAGCCGAATGTTTGGTCTGGAGGATTGCCAGGCCTTGCAGCCGGACCGCTGGCTCAATGAAGGCGACGTCGTCAGCGTGGGGAATATTGCGCTGAAGGTGCTGCACTGTCCTGGGCATACGCCAGGGCACGTAGTCTTTTTTGATGAGGCTTCCCGGCTGCTGATTTCCGGCGATGTGATTTTCAAAGGTGGCGTTGGGCGCAGCGATTTCCCGCGCGGCGATCACGGTCAGTTGATTGAGGCGATTAAACGTAAATTGTTGCCGCTGGGTGATGATGTGACGTTTATTCCCGGTCACGGGCCGATGTCGACGCTGGGTTATGAGCGTCTGCACAACCCTTTCCTGCAGGATGAAATGCCCGTCTGGTAATAACCTTAACGGGATATAAAAAAGGCCGCGTAAGCGGCCTTTTTTATTGCTGGCTGGCGAAATTACAGCACGGCGACAATTGCTTCACACAGCGGCGCCATGTTATCTGGCGTCATGCCTGCAACGTTAATACGCCCGGAAGCCACGGCATAAACTGCGAACTCTTCACGCAGACGCAGTACCTGCTCTTTAGTCAGGCCGCTGAACGAGAACATCCCGTTTTGCTTAGTGATGAAAGAGAAGTCGCGGCTGGCCCCTTTTTCCTGCAGGGTATTGACGAACAGCAGACGCATGCGCTGAATACGCTGACGCATATCGGTCAGCTCTTGTTCCCAGATAGCGCGCAGTGCATCGTTGCTGAGAATTGTCGCCACCACCGACGCACCGTGCGCAGGCGGGTTGGAGTAGTTGGCACGAATCGTCGACTTCATCTGAGTAAAGGCGCGGTCAACGGTCTCGGTATCCGCCGCAACCAGCGTACAGGCACCCACGCGCTCGTTGTACAGGCCGAAGTTCTTCGAATAGGAGCTCGCGACCAGCAGCTCTTTATGCAGCGCAACGAACGCGCGCAGGCCTTCGGCATCTTCTTCCAGACCACGGGCAAAGCCCTGGTAGGCGAAGTCAAACAGCGGCAGCCAGCCTTTTTCAACGGACAGCTCAGCCAGCTGTTGCCACTGCTCCAGCGTAGGATCAATACCGGTTGGGTTATGGCAGCAGCCATGGAACAGAACTACGTCGCCCGCCTGTGCTTCATTGAGGCTTGCCAGCATACCGTCGAAGTCAAGGGTATGATTGGCAGCATCGTAATAGGCATATTCACGAACTTCCAGACCGGCGGAATTGAAGACGCTTTTGTGGTTCGGCCAGCTTGGGTTGCTTACCCAGACGCGCTTAACCGCGGTGTTCTTCGCCAGGAAGTCTGCGGCGACGCGCAGGGCGCCGGTGCCACCAGGCGTTTGGGCAGTACGTGCGCGTTTATCGCTGACGATTGCACTTCCTTTACCGAACAGCAGTTCCTGGGTGCAGCGGCCAAATTCCGCAATACCGTCGATACCCAGATAGTTTTTGGTGGTTTCATTTTCCAGCAGATACTGCTCTGCTTTTTTAACGCTGGTCAGGACCGGGGTTTTACCCGTTTCATCTTTGTAAACACCAATCCCGAGGTTAATTTTAGTCGGGCGGTCATCGGCACGAAACAGATCGGCCAGGCCTAAAATGGGGTCAGCAGGGGCGGCAGTAATGTTCTCAAACATGACGAGGTTCCATTGTGATTACTGAAGGGAATTTCGCTATCAGGGTAACGGGAGATCTACAAATTGCCAACCGTTTGCGACAAAAAGCGAGAAGCTTTTCGAAAGTTACGATCTTTATCTTAGTAATGTAGAAAAGCAGGACCGAAGTCCTGCTTTTTAGGCATATCACGAAGGGGTGTACTGATTAGAACTGGTAAACGATACCCACTGCCGCCTGGTCATCGGTGGACACTTTAGCAGTTTCGGTATAGCTGTTGTCGTCCAGCAGGTTGAATTTGTATGCCGCGTAGACGTTCATGTTCTTGTTGAAGTAGTACCAGGTACCCACTTCGACGTATTTAACCAGGTCAGCATCGCCGCCGGAGAAGCCGGGACGTTCCTGCAGGTTTTTACCTTTAGTCTGAACGTAGCCGATGGACGGACGCAGACCGAAGTCGAACTGATACTGAACAACGGCTTCGAAGTTCTGAGTTTTGCCAGCGAAGTAGTTAGCCTGGTTTTCCGGGGTCATGTTGTAGGTCTGAGAATACATGACCGCAGCGTAGACGTTGTTCGCGTCATACTTAGCGGAGGTTGCCCATGCTTCAGCTCTGTCGCCGTTATCGTCAGCTTTCTGCGCGACGCTGCGGTTGGAGCCAGAGTAACCTGCAGACAGTGCGATACCGTTTGCAAATGCATAGGTCGCAGAGGTGCTAACGCCGTCGCCGTTTTGTTTCTGGATAGCACGGCTGCTGTCGTTTTTACCCTGGTACTGCAGCGCGAAGCTCAGACCGTCAACCAGACCGAAGAAATCAGAGTTACGGTAGGTTGCCACGCCGTTGGTACGGCCGGTCATGTAGTTGTCGGTGTAGTTCCAGCCGTCGCCGCCCCACTCAACCAGCATATCGGTTGCGGATTCAACGTCGTAGATAGCGCCATAGTTACGGCCGTAGTCGAATGAACCGAAATCGCCCGCTTTCAGACCCGCGAAGGCCAGACGAGTTTTGGTCGGCTGGGCACCTTCAACGTTGGACGCATCCATGTTGTATTCCCACTGGCCGTAACCGGTCAGTTGATCGTTGATCTGGGTTTCGCCTTTCAGACCGATACGTGCATAGGTGGTGTCGCCATTATTGGTGTCACCGTTGGTGGTCCAGATGTGTTCACCAACCATTTTCCCGTAGAAGTCCAGTTTGTTGCCGTTTTTGTTATAGATTTCTGCAGCGTTAGCTGCGCCGGCTACCAGCAGGGCAGGGATTACCACTGCCAGAATATTGCGCTTCATCATTATTTATTACCCTCATTAATATTTTTATATGAACACTTGCCACTGCCGCCAATAAGTTCCGTCAATAAAAATTTACAGAACTATTGATGATAGTTTGGTGTCTGAAGGCATCTTTCCATCCGCGCCAGCGTTTCGCTAGCCGGAAAATGCTACCAATGTCGCATATGAGTAACAATAAGAAAAAATATGTAACTAAATGTGTATTTTTTGGAACTTTGTGAACTCAATCAAAATTCCGTTCCACTTTGCTCGCAAAATCAACAAACCATATATATCTATATGAATTAATTATGATTAATTTAGATAAAGACCCATTTGTGCATTTTGTGTCTGCATTTCGCTTTTTTTTTGCTCAGTATTTGTCTTTGCATCTTGTGCTGCGAGAGGTTAAAAAATGAACAAAATTATCAGGCATTTCGTCGAGGAATGCACATAAGGTGCGATTTGTCGTACATGAACAAGCCGTAATAGTGAGTAACATAAATGTTAACTGGAAGGGTTGATGTTTAAATTTCTTGATATTCATTAACAGAGCTTGACATAAAAAAAGGCCAGCTTGCGCTGGCCTTCGGCAATGATAAGATAAATTAATCAGAATGTGGCGTTGCGCGGAGTACGCGGGAACGGGATCACATCACGCACATTTTGTACGCCGGTCACGTAGGCGATCAGACGTTCGAAGCCCAGACCGAAGCCGGAGTGCGGTACGGTGCCGTAACGACGCAGGTCGCGGTACCACCAGTAGTCTTCTTTATTAAGACCCATTTCCGCCATACGCGCGTCAAGCACCTCCAGGCGCTCTTCACGCTGAGAACCCCCGATGATTTCACCAATACCTGGCGCCAGAACGTCCATTGCGGCGACGGTTTTACCGTCTTCATTAAGGCGCATATAGAACGCCTTAATGTCTTTCGGATAGTTTTTCACAACCACTGGCGCTTTGAAGTGTTCTTCCGCCAGGTAGCGCTCGTGCTCGGAAGAGAGGTCCACGCCCCAGTAAACCGGGTTTTCAAACGGCTTACCGCAGTTTTCAAGGATGGTTACCGCGTCGGTATAGTCTACCTGGGCAAAATCGGCAGACACGAAACGCTCAAGGCGATCTATCGCATCTTTATCCACGCGCTCGGCGAAGAATTTCATATCGTCCGCACGTTCTTCCAGTACCGCTTTGAAGACGTATTTCAGCATGGCTTCCGCCAGGCCTGCGACGTCGTTCAGGTTGGCAAACGCGACTTCCGGCTCCAGCATCCAGAACTCCGCAAGGTGGCGGCTGGTGTTGGAGTTTTCGGCACGGAAGGTTGGGCCAAAGGTGTAGATTTTAGACAGTGCGCAAGCATAGGTTTCACCGTTCAACTGGCCGGATACGGTCAGGAACGACTCTTTACCGAAGAAATCTTTATCGAAATCCACTTTGCCCTGATCGTTACGCGGCAGGTTTTCCAGATCCAGCGTGGAAACGCGGAACATTTCACCCGCGCCTTCGGTATCAGAAGCGGTGATCAGCGGCGTGGAAACCCAGAAGAAGCCCTGCTCGTCAAAGAAGCGATGTAGCGCTTGTGCCAGGGTATGACGCACGCGAGCGACCGCGCCGATCAGGTTAGTGCGCGGGCGCAGGTGTGCAACTTCGCGCAGATACTCGATGCTGTGACGCTTAGCGGCCATCGGATAGGTATCCGGATCTTCTACCCAACCGGTCACTTCAACGTGGCTAGCCTGGATTTCAAAACTTTGGCCCTGACCTTGAGATGCCACGATTTTGCCCGTAATGATGACCGAGCAACCGGTGGTCAAGCGCAGCACTTCCTGATTGTAATTGGGCAGAGAATTATTAATAACGGCCTGTACAGGATCAAAGCAGGAACCGTCATAGACGGCCAGGAAGGAAAAGCCAGCTTTTGAATCTCGGCGGGTACGTACCCAACCGCGCACGGTGACTTCGCTGTCAACGGCAACACGGCCCTGGAGTACGTCGGCTACAGGCACAACGCTCATAATAGTCTCTCTATTCGTAGTCCAATAAAAAAATCTGTTTCCCCCGATAATGGGGGACATCTATGTTACCTGTCATCTTCCATCAGACAAGCAGATTTCGCACCATCAAGGGGAGTTTTCGGAAATAAATAAAACAACAAGGAGCCAGAATGGCTCCTTATGGTGATTAACTGGCCTTTTTCACCGGTGGAAGGTCAAAGGCTTTACGCAGTGCCCGGACAAATGCCTTATCGTGGCAGATGGTTTTACCCGGACTGTCGGAGAGTTTCGCGACCGGTTTACCGTTACATTCCACCAGCTTTATCACGATATTTAGCGGCTTAACCTGCGGAATGTCACAGGTTAAACGCGTGCCAATACCGAAGCTGAGATTGACCCGCGAAGAGAAGTGGCGATAGAGATCGACGGCTTTCGCCAGATCGAGGTTATCGGAAAAGACCAAAACTTTACTCATAGGGTCGATCCCCAGCTTTTGGTAATGGGCGATGGCCTTTTCACCCCATTCCACAGGATCGCCGGAGTCGTGGCGCAGCCCCTGGTAGCGGGTGGCAAATTCCGCGCCGAAATCCCGCAGGAAAGCGTCCATGGTAATGCAGTCGGTAAGGGCGATGCCGAGTCTGTCAGGATACTCTTCCAGCCAGGCAGCCAGCGCTGCGCGCTGGCTGTTGGCTAAACTGGGGCTGATTTGCTGATGCGCCTGGAACCATTCATGCGCCTGGGTGCCCATTGGTGTCAGATGAAGCCGGCGAGCCAGATCGTAGTTGCTGGTACCGATAAACCACGTCTCCTGCTGCAGACGTTCGACGATGGCCTGCTGCACTTCACGTGAGAAGCGACGGCGGGTGCCAAAGTCCATCAGGCGGAAGCGGCTGAGATCGAGATCGGCGGTGATTTGCGCAAAGTCGGCCAGCTTGTGTTCGAGGGTTTCCAGCGCTAAATCAACGCTGATTTCCGGCGAGCGGTAATGATGGACCAGCTCGCTAATCACCGCCAGCAGCGGAACTTCCCACATGATAACTTCACGCCATGGGCCGGACAGGCGAATATTCAACTTGCCGTTGTCATTGTTGACGGTAACCTGACCCGGGTCATAGCGGAAGTCGCGTAGCCAGTCGAGATAGTCCTGGGAAAAGAACGGCAGGGTAGACAACCAGTGATATTCATCGTCCTGCAGCTTCAGGTCGCGCATGGTTTCAACCTGCTCGCGAATTGCGTCGGCGTAGATACCGAGCAGATCGTCCCCGCGGCAGCGGAACTCCGCCGCAACATGTACATCGCCGTAGCGGTGGAAGACAGCCTGTTGCATGTGCAGCTTGTAGGCGTCCGTGTCGAGCAGCGAGTGCAGTACAGGAGAAGTGAATTGTGTCATGGTGCGCAGTAGCGTCCTCTCACTGGAGCGTTTCCATCAAAAACCGAAGCAGAAAAAAGGAGGCGGAGTATACCTTTATTAGCCGACTCTGTCCCGCAGTTGACGGTCGATGGCGACGCTGACGGTCATTTGCGAGGCCTAGTTTAATATATTGAACAGCGATCACACCACAAGCTTTGCGCCGGGTCGAGCGCATTTCGTGCCTCTTTTGTTATCAATATGTAGCAATTTTCGTTTTTGGTGTTGAAAAGATGAAGATTCTGCATAGCGCGATCTACACAACAGGAATAGACTGGGCTTGACACTTTATGGAACATGCTAAAGGTTTTTTATGACACAACAGCCCCAAGCCAAATACCGCCACGATTACCGTGCGCCGGATTATCTGATTAGCGATATTGATTTGACCTTTGACCTGGATGCCGAGAAAACCGTGGTTACGGCTGAGAGTAAAATCTCCCGTCATGCGGCGGCGTCCGATGCGCCGTTGCGTCTGGATGGCGAAGACCTGACGTTGGTCTCCCTGCAGGTGGATGGCCAGCCGTGGAGCAACTATAAACAAGAAAATAACCAACTGGCGATCGGTGGATTACCGGAACATTTCACCCTGACCATCGTCAATGAAATCAGCCCGGCGGCGAATACCGCTCTGGAAGGTCTCTACCAGTCTGGCGAAGCCCTCTGCACCCAGTGTGAGGCGGAAGGTTTCCGTCACATTACCTGGTATCTGGATCGTCCGGATGTGCTGGCCCGCTTCACCACCAAAATTATCGCCGACAAAACGAAATACCCGTTCCTGCTTTCCAACGGCAACCGCGTGGCGCAAGGTGAGCTGGAAAACGGTCGTCACTGGATCCAGTGGCAGGACCCGTTCCCGAAACCGTGCTATCTCTTTGCGCTGGTGGCCGGCGATTTCGATGTGCTTCGCGATACCTTCAAAACCCGTTCTGGACGTGAAGTGGCGCTGGAACTGTTCGTTGATCGCGGCAATCTCGACCGTGCGCCGTGGGCGATGATGTCGCTGAAGAACTCGATGAAATGGGACGAAACCCGTTTTGGTCTCGAGTACGATCTCGACATCTATATGATTGTCGCCGTCGACTTCTTTAATATGGGGGCGATGGAGAACAAAGGGCTGAACGTCTTTAACTCCAAATATGTGCTGGCGCGTACCGATACCGCCACCGATAAAGATTATCTCGATATTGAACGCGTCATCGGCCACGAATATTTCCATAACTGGACCGGCAACCGCGTGACCTGCCGCGACTGGTTCCAGTTGAGCCTGAAGGAAGGGCTGACCGTATTCCGCGATCAGGAGTTCAGCTCTGATCTCGGTTCGCGCGCGGTGAACCGGATTAACAACGTGCGCACCATGCGTGGTCTGCAGTTCGCTGAGGACGCCAGCCCGATGGCCCATCCGATTCGCCCGGATAGCGTCATCGAGATGAATAACTTCTATACCCTGACGGTGTATGAAAAAGGGGCGGAAGTGATCCGCATGCTGCATACCCTGTTAGGGGAAGCTAACTTCCAGAAAGGGATGCAGCTATACTTCGAACGCCACGACGGCAGCGCTGCAACCTGCGACGATTTTGTCCAGGCGATGGAAGATGCTTCTAACGTCGACCTGTCGCATTTCCGTCGCTGGTACAGCCAGTCCGGCACGCCGGTAGTGAGCGTCCATGATGACTACAACCCGGAAACCGAACAGTATACGTTGACCATCAGCCAGCGTACGCCGCCGACTGCGGAACAGCCGGAGAAACAACCGCTGCACATTCCGTTCGATATCGAACTGTATGATAACGAAGGAAAGGTGATCCCGCTGCAGAAAGGAGGCCATCCGGTGCATCACGTGCTGAATGTGACCCAGGCCGAGCAGACCTTTGTGTTCGACAACGTCTACTTCCAGCCGGTACCGGCGCTGCTGTGCGAGTTCTCCGCCCCGGTGAAGCTGGAATATAAATGGAGCGACCAGCAGCTCACCTTCCTGATGCGCCACGCGCGCAATGACTTCTCCCGCTGGGATGCCGCGCAGAGCCTGCTGGCAACCTATATCAAGCTGAACGTCAATCGCCACCAGCAGAGTCAGCCGCTGTCGCTGCCGATTCATGTCGCCGACGCGTTCCGTGCGATTTTGCTCGATGAGAAGATCGATCCGGCGCTGGCGGCTGAAATTCTGACGTTGCCTTCCGTCAATGAAATCGCTGAGCTGTTTGCGATCATCGATCCGATCGCCATTGCGGCGGTCCGTGAAGCGTTGACCTGCACCTTAGCAAAAGAGCTGGAGGACGAGTTCCTCGCAGTTTACAACGCCAACAAGCTGGCGAGCTATCGCGTAGAACACGCCGATATTGGTAAGCGTTCACTGCGCAATACCTGCCTGCGCTATCTGGCGTTTGGTGACGCTGAGCTGGCCGATAAGCTGGTTGTCGCGCAGTATCATCAGGCCGACAACATGACCGATGCCTTGGCTGCACTGTCGGCCGCAGTCGCGGCTCAGCTGCCTTGCCGCGACGCGCTGATGCAGGAGTATGACGACAAATGGCATCAGGACGGCCTGGTAATGGATAAATGGTTTATCCTGCAGTCCACCAGCCCGGCAGACAATGTCCTTGAAACGGTACGTGGCCTGCTGAATCACCGCTCGTTTAGTATGAGCAACCCGAACCGCGTACGCTCGCTGATTGGCGCGTTTGCCGGCAGTAACCCGGCGGCGTTCCACGCCGAAGATGGCAGCGGCTATCAGTTCATGGTGGAGATGCTGACCGAGCTCAACCGCCTCAACCCGCAGGTAGCCTCTCGCTTGATTGAGCCGTTGATTCGACTGAAACGCTACGATGCTAAACGCCAGGCGCTGATGCGCGCGGCGCTGGAGCAGCTAAAAGGTCTGGAGAATCTCTCCGGGGATCTGTTCGAGAAAATCAGTAAGGCGCTGGCGTAACGAGGCAAGACTCCCGAATAACGGCGCGAGCGCGCCTTATTCGGGCTATCAACACCCCAAGCGGCCGCCCCCGGCAGGCGCAGTGCCGCCGGGGAAATCTCCAATCAGGATTAACCGTGACTTAATAAGCGCGGTGCAGATTCGTTCTTACCGCGTTTCATCACTCTGTTCAGCACTTCGGCTTCCAGTTCAGCCAGTCTGGCCGATCCGGTCCGCCGGGGCCGCGGAATATCGACGGTGACATCCAGGCCGATTTTCCCTTCTTCAATCAATAGTACCCGGTCAGCCATGGCCACCGCCTCACTCACATCATGCGTGACCAGCAGTACGGTAAAACCGTGTTCCTCCCACAGCGAAACGATCAGATCCTGCATCTCCAGCCGGGTTAACGCATCCAGTGCGCCCAGCGGTTCATCGAGTAGCAGCAGACGAGGACGATGAATCAGCGCGCGGGCCAGCGCCACGCGCTGTTTTTGTCCACCGGAGAGCGCCGCTGGCCAGTCGCCAGCGCGGTTTTCCAGGCCAACGCTGGCCAGCGCCTGCAGGGCGGAATCACGCCATTGGCCTTTCAGCCCAAGACCGACGTTGTCTATCACCGATTTCCACGGCAGCAGCCGCGAATCCTGAAACATCATCCGACTGTCGTCCTGGACCTGCGCCAGGGGGGTTGAGCCGGCCAGCAGCTCGCCGCCGTTGGGTTTTTCGAGTCCCGCCAGCAGACGCAGCAGGGTACTTTTTCCGCCGCCGCTGCGCCCGACCACCGCGACAAACTGCCCGGTCGGAATATGTAAATCCAGTGCGTTAAGAATGGTATTTTCGCCGTAGCGTTTAGTCACGCCGTTAAGCAACAGCGGGATCCCTGGGTTCAGACGGGCAGTAGTCATGCGTTGGCCTCCTGAAGATGATAAGCCGGGTTCCAGCGTAGCCAGACGCGTTCTAACAGCTGCGCGCTGAAGTCGGCCAGTTTGCCAAGAATGGCGTAAAGAATAATGGCGACCACCACCACATCCGTTTGTAAAAACTCCCGCGCATTCATCGCCAGATAGCCGATGCCGGCGTTAGCGGAGATGGTTTCGGCCACAATCAGCGTTAACCACATCAACCCGAGGGCGAAGCGGATGCCGACCATTATCGAGGGCAGGGCGCCCGGTAGAATCACATGGCGGAACAGCGCGAAGCCGGACAGGCCGTAGCTACGCGCCATCTCCACCAGCCCGCGATCAATATTGCGGATGCCGTGCCAGGTGTTGATGTAGATGGGGAAAATGGTCCCCAGCGCCACGAGGAAGATTTTGGCGCTTTCATCAATGCCGAACCATAAAATAACCAGTGGAATCAACGCCAGATGCGGGACGTTACGCAGCATCTGAATCGAGGTATCTAGCAGGCGCTCCCCCCAACGCGACAGGCCGCTGATCAGGCCCAGCAGCAGCCCGATGGAACCGCCGATGGCGAAGCCCAGCAGAGCACGCCACGAACTGATAGCCAGGTGTTGCCACAGTTCGCCGCTGGCGGAAAGCGTCCAGAAGGCCTTGAGCACACCTTCCGGAGAGGGAAGAATGCGGGTGGATAACCAGCCGACGGAGGAAGCGAGCTGCCAGACGATGACGGTTCCCACTGGCAGAAGCCAGGGAGAAACCCGCAGCAGCAATTTTTGCGCAGACGTAGCCATGATGTGTTCCTTAGCTTTGTGCGACTTTGCGCGGAATAAATTCGTTTGCGACTGCCTCGCCCTGTGGACGCAGAAGCTGCGGTTGTGGAATCGACGGGATATTGACATCCAGCCGCGGGAACAGCAGTTCGCCGACACGATAAGCCTCTTCAAGATGCGGATAGCCGGAGAAGATAAAGCTATCGATACCCAGGGCTGCGTATTCATTGATCCGTTCGGCTACGGTCGCCGCGTCGCCGACCAGGGCGGTTCCCGCCCCTCCGCGTGCCAGTCCGACGCCGGCCCACAGGTTAGGGCTGATTTCAAGTTTGTCGCGCCGACCGTTGTGCAATGCCACCATCCGCTGCTGCCCGACGGAATCGGTTTTGGCAAAGGCGGCCTGCGCCCTGGCAATAGTGTCGTCATCAAGATGTGAAATGAGGCTTTCGGCCGCTTCCCAGGCCTCTTCGTTTGTCTCCCGGACAATGACATGCAGACGAATACCGAAACGGACCTTACGACCGTGACGGGCGGCTTTTTCACGCACCTGGGCTATTTTTTCCGCAACCTGTGCTGGCGGTTCTCCCCAAGTGAGATAGAGCTCGACCTGCTCAGCGGCGAGATCCTGCGCCACATCGGACGAACCGCCAAAATAGAGCGGCGGGCGCGGCTGCTGTAGAGGGGGGAACAGCAGTTTCGCGCCGTGCACCCGCTGGTATTTTCCATTGAAGGTAACGGTTTCGCCTTCCATCAGGCGGCGCCAGATATGAGTAAATTCAGAAGAGGCTTCGTAACGTTCGGTATGATCGAGGAAAACCCCGTCGCCAGCGAGTTCCTGCGGGTCGCTGCCGGTCACCAGGTTAAATAACGCCCGGCCGTTGGAAAGGCGGTCGAGCGTAGCGGCCTGGCGGGCGGCGACAGTCGGGGAGGTCACGCTCGGGCGCAGGGCGACAAGAAATTTCAGACGCTGGGTGACGGGAATCATCGAAGCGGCAACCAGCCACGCATCTTCGCAGGAACGTCCGGTCGGGATCAATACGCCGGTAAAACCGAGGCGGTCTGCGGTTTGCGCAATTTGCTGCAGATAGCCGTAATCAACCGGGCGGGCGCCTTCTTCGGTCCCGAGGTAGTGACCATCACCGTGGGTCGGCAAAAACCAGAACATATTCAGACTCATGATTTCGCTCCTTGTGCGGTTGCGGGCTGCCAGATGCGAGTGCGGATGTCGACTTTTTTCGGCACCAGTTTGTTCTCGTAGAACAGATCGGCCGTTTGCTGCTGACGGGCAGCGGTTTCGGCACTGACCGGAGTAATGGTGGTCGGCGGCCGATGGTCCAGATAGCTGGCGATCACCTTTTCAGGGAGTCCCATCGTTTTTGCCAGCAGAGTAATGCTTTGCGGGCGTTGGCTCAGCGTCAGGGCATCCGCCTGGCTGAATGTGTCGAGCACGTCACTAATAAAGGCGCCATTTTTTTCCGCGTAGGGGCGCGATGCCAGATAGAAGGAGCCGGTTTGTTTCAGATCGGTTCCGTCTTTGAGCACCCGGGCGCTCGCTTGTTGTTGAGCGGCGGAATAGTAGGGGTCCCAGATAGCCCAGGCATCAACATTGCCCTGTTGAAACGCCGCACGGGCATCTGCGGGGGCAAGATAAACGGGCTGAATATCACTGAATGTCAGGCCCGCCTGTTGTAATGCCCTTAGCAACAGGTTGTGGGAACTGGAGCCTTTCTGAAACGCGACCTTACGTCCCTTCAGTTCAGCTACGGTTTTGATCGGGCTGTTTTCCGCGACCAGAATCACCTCCGCTTTCGGCTTCGGGGGCTCAGCGCCAACGTAAACCAGTTCGGCTCCTGCGGCCTGGGCGAAAATCGGTGGGATATCGCCGGTACTGCCCAGATCGATACTGCCGACGTTTAGCGCTTCAAGCATTTGTGGGCCAGCGGGAAATTCTACCCAGGAGATTTTGGTGTTCGGGTAGCGTTTTTCCAGGAACTGATGGCTTTTGGCCAGCACCATACTGACGCTGCCTTTTTGGTAGCCGATGCGCAGTGCTTCCGGCGCGGATTGTGCCGCATGGCTCAGGGCCGATAACGTCAGCAAACCACTCAGTGAGAGGGTTCTGAGAAGGTTACGCATGTTCCACCCCGCGGAGGGGCTTGAGCGCGGGAGCGCGGCTGGTCGGGCGGTGCAGCGCCTGCCAAAAGGTTTCCAGCGCCAGATCGAGCCGACCCTGCAAATTAGGCGTAAACTGCGGTTTATGTTGATAGTCGGTGACCTGGCTATCGTCAGCGAAGACGCCGTGCAGAATTTCCTGTGCTTTCAGGGCGTTGAGCACCGGTTTCAGCGCATAATCCACTGCCAGCATGTGAGCGATCGTGCCGCCGGTGGCCAGCGGCAGGACGATTTTTCCCTCCAGCGCCCGTTCCGGGAGCAGGTCGAGTAGCGTCTTCAGCGCGCCGGAAAAAGAGGCCTTATAGATCGGGGTGGCGATGATAAGCCCATCGGCACCTGCCAGCTGTTCGTTCAGCGTATGTAACGCCGGGTTATCGAAGCGAGCATACAGAAGGTCTTCCGGATCAAAATTTTGCAAATGCCAGTGGCAGACTTCAACATCTGCTGCGGAGAGGGTCTCTCTGGCATATTCCAGAAGCGCGCTGGAACGGGAAGGGTAACGCGGACTGCCCGCAAGTGTAATGACACGCATCTTCTCTCTCCTTATAACCAAATGTTCGCATTTATCTATGATTGATAACATTTAATGGCAGTGTGACAGAGCCGATTTATTTCCCTAAATGATTTTTCCACCCTTGTTTTGTCAGAAATTGCATAAGGCGAAGGGGAAAAGTAAACGTTTGCGTTGGATGCGAGATTTTTTGTCGTAGGTCAATTCCCTTTCCGGCGCCGATCGAACATAATACGCCCCCGGTTTGCACACCGGGAATCCAGGAGAGTTCATGTACTACCCCTTCGTTCGTAAAGCCCTTTTTCAGCTCGATCCTGAGCGCGCTCATGAAGTTACTTTTCAACAACTACGTCGTGTATCAGGTACGCCGCTGGAAATGCTGGTCCGCCAGAAGGTACCGTCCAAACCGGTCACCTGCATGGGACTCACGTTTAAAAATCCGCTGGGTCTGGCCGCTGGGCTGGACAAGAACGGTGAGTGCATTGATGCGCTCGGCGCCATGGGGTTTGGCGCCATTGAAATTGGTACCGTAACGCCGCGTCCGCAGCCAGGGAACGATAAGCCGAGGATCTTCCGCCTGGTGGAGGCCGAAGGTTTGATCAACCGCATGGGTTTTAATAACCACGGTGTTGAGAACCTGGTTGAGAACGTAAAAAAGGCGCATTTTGACGGTATTCTCGGTATTAATATTGGTAAGAATAAAGATACGCCGGTTGAGCAGGGTAAAGATGATTATCTGATTTGTATGGAAAAAGTCTATCCGTATGCCGGGTATATCGCCATTAATATCTCTTCACCGAATACCCCAGGCCTGCGCACCTTACAATACGGTGATGCCCTGGATGATTTACTCTCTGGTATTAAAAATAAGCAGCTTGAGCTGCAGCAAAAGCATCAGAAATATGTCCCTGTCGCGGTGAAGATCGCCCCGGATCTTTCTCTTGAGGAATTGATCCAGGTGGCCGACAGTTTAGTTCGTCATAATATTGATGGCGTCATTGCCACCAATACCACCCTCGATCGTTCCCTGGTCCAGGGAATGAAATTCTGTGATGAAACGGGTGGTCTTAGCGGTCGTCCATTGCAATTAAAGAGTACGGAAATTATCCGTATGCTGGCGACAGAATTAAATGGTCGTTTGCCCATTATCGGAGTCGGAGGGATTGACTCGGTGATCGCGGCACGGGAAAAAATCGCCGCCGGTGCAAGCCTCGTCCAGATTTATTCCGGATTTATTTTTAAAGGTCCTCCGCTGATTAAAGAAATTGTTAACCATATCTAATCTTTTCCCCCTCTGATCCCT
>NZ_JBCNNS010000060.1:0-27495 GCF_039594335.1 Raoultella sp. | reverse complement strand
TCGACCTGCTCAACGACGGCTATTTTAAAGGACAGAGGATAATCACGTTGGGTGCGTTTGAACTCAGTCATCATCACGTTCTCCGGATTTAAGTCAGGAACGTGTCAACGCTATTCAGGACGGGTCACTGATAACAAAAAAGCCCGGCATAATGCGGGCTTTGGGGGTTTTGTGCTGGTGGGTGAATCGTCCTGATAGCTTATTTGCTTTTCTTGATATGTTTAATCAAGCGTTTACGCTTACGCATCTGGTTCGGCGTCAGGGTATTGCGTTTGTTGGCAAACGGGTTCTCCCCTTCTTTGAACTGGATACGAATGGGCGTCCCCATGACGTCCAGCGACTTGCGGAAGTAGTTCATCAGGTAACGCTTGTAGGAGTCCGGCAGATCTTTAACCTGGTTACCATGGATGACCACAATCGGCGGGTTATAACCACCGGCATGGGCATATTTCAGCTTCACACGGCGGCCGCGTACCAGCGGCGGCTGATGATCTTCTGCCGCCATAGTCATGATACGGGTCAGCATCGCCGTCCCGACACGACGGGTCGCGCTGTCATACGCTTCACGTACGGATTCAAACAGGTTACCTACGCCGCTGCCATGCAGTGCGGAGATAAAGTGAATACGCGCAAAGTCAATGAATCCCAGACGGAAGTCCAGCGTCTCTTTAACCTGCTCTCTCACTTCCTGGCTCAGGCCATCCCACTTGTTGACTACAATCACCAGCGAGCGGCCGCTGTTGAGGATAAAACCGAGCAGAGAAAGATCCTGGTCGGAAATCCCTTCACGCGCATCGATAACCAGCATCACCACGTTGGCATCTTCAATGGCCTGCAGCGTTTTGATGACCGAGAATTTTTCGACCACGTCGGTAATTTTACCGCGCTTACGCACACCCGCGGTGTCGATGAGCACGTATTCACGCTCATCGCGCTGCATCGGAATGTAAATACTGTCGCGCGTGGTTCCCGGCATGTCATAGACCACCACACGATCTTCGCCCAGGATACGGTTAGTCAGCGTGGATTTACCCACGTTCGGACGGCCCACAATCGCCAGTTTAATCGGCAGATCCTGCGGATTGAAGTCATCTTCCAGCTCTTCAGCGTCTTCACCCTTCTGTTGAGCTTCAAACTGCGCCCAGTATGCCGCATCTTCATCGACTTCTTCCGACGGGTCGATCACTTCAGCCCACGGCAACAGAACGTGCTCCAGCAGGCTGGTCACGCCGCGACCGTGAGACGCCGCGATCGGATGGATATCCCCGAGGCCCAGCGACCAGAAGTCGGCAATCGCCTGATCGGCATCGATGCCGTCGGTTTTGTTCGCCACAAGGAAAGTCGGCTTTTCGCGGGAGCGGAGATGTTTGGCGATCGCGGTATCGGCAGGCATCAGTCCTGCACGCGCATCGACCATAAACAAGACGACGTCCGCTTCTTCAATCGCCAGCAGCGACTGTTCAGCCATACGGGTTTCAACGCCATCTTCGGTGCCATCGATACCGCCGGTATCGATACAGATAAATTCACGACCTTCCACTTCAGCACGACCGTACTTACGGTCACGAGTCAGCCCCGGGAAATCCGCGACCAACGCATCACGAGTGCGCGTCAAACGGTTGAAAAGCGTGGATTTTCCAACATTAGGGCGCCCGACAAGCGCGACCACAGGTATCATGTTAAATGCCTCATACAAAAATCGATACAACGCCAATTTTCACGGCGTTTTTAAAAAAGCCAAAACGGCCCCTGTCTGCCAGGGGCCGTTTCTCAAAAACAGACTACCGCTGTAATTAACGCGTAATCGCGTACAGCGTGCCGTCTTTCGCCTGAATCAGCAGCTTGCCGTCCGCAACAACCGGATCGGTCAGGAAACCGGAGCTATCCATTTTCTGCTGCGCCACAAAGCGACCATCTTCCGGGTTCACCCAGTGCATATAGCCTTCACTATCACCGACTACAAGGTTGCCATTATACAATACCGGCGCGGTCAGCAGGCGATGCAATAGATCGCTCTGCGTCCACAGCGTCACGCCACCTTCGGTGGAGAGCGCCAGGATGCGGTCATTCTGATCGACCAGGTAGATGCGGTTGCCGTCAACGATAAAGTCATTCACCGAACCCAGCTCACGTTTCCACATGATCTGGCCGCTGCGCAGATCCAGCGCGGTCAGGTTGCCATTATACGCCAGCGTGTATACCACACCGTTGACGATAACTGGGGTCGTATCCACGTCATTCAGACGATCGATTTCCGTCGGTCCAGTCGCCTGGGAGATGCGCTGCTGCCAGATAATCTGCCCTTGCTGCATCAACACGGCGCTAACGCGACCGTTATCGCCGCCAACGATGGCTGCGCCATAAGCGGTCGCCGGTGCAGATTCACCGCGCAGAGACAGCGCCGGCATATCCAGGTTAACGGTCCACTTCACCGCCCCATCCGCTTCATTCAGCGCCTGCAGCTGACCGTTACTGGTGTGAACCAGAACCATGCCGTCGCTGACGACCGGACGAGAAATCGCTTCACCCGCAACGCGAGCCTGCCACGCCACGGTACCATCGCTGGTATTCAGGGCGAACAACTGTGCTTTTTCGCTGCCGATATAGACATGACCGCCGGAAACGGTAATGCCACCAGAGAGCAGCGCAGGCGCACGAGAGAACCAGCCGTCTTTTTCAGCCAGATTAACCGACCATACCTCTTTCCCGTCACCAGAGTTCAGTGCTTTGACGGTGCCTTTACGATCGGCCGCATAGACTACGCCGTCGGCGAAAGCCGGGTGCAGGTTAGAATAGAAATCGCCGATACCATCGCCAACAGAGGTGCTCCAGGACGTGGACGGCGTAAACTGATTTTCCACCGTCGGCAGCGGTGACATTTTCACCACATCTTCTTCGCTGTTAAACAACGAACAACCGCTTAATAAGGTAACGGAAAGCAGCCCTGGCAAAAGTAATTTACGCAATTGCATCGAGTCCCTCTCAGATGGACAGATTATTTATTTTCATACGCATCATTTCGCTGAGCGCCGGTGAAGCATCGCTTTTCACGCCAGCTTCCCAGGCAGCGCGAGCGCCTTGCTTATCGCCTTTATCGAGCAGAATCTCACCACGGAGATCGGCGACAATAGCGACCCAGCCTTCACCTTTAATACCATCAAGGGTTTTCAGCGCGTCATCAGGTTTCTTCAGTTGCAGCTGCACACGCGCAAGACGCATATTGATAACCGACTTCAGGTTATCATCCGGCGCGGCGGCCAGGCCTTGCTGAAGCTGCTTTTCAGCATTTTGCAAATCGTTTTTGTCGACAAAACGCTGGGCCAGCTCCAGAGAAGCAAACGCGCCATAGCTGTTTTTGCTCTCGGCAGCAAATTTTTCCGCCGAACTCAGCGCATCCGGCTGGTCTGATTTGAGCGCGGAAAGGGCGTTTTCATAGGCTAAAGAGGATTCTCTCGCCGTATCCTGCTGATGAGAACTCCAGTAGCGCCAGCCAACCAACGCGCCAATCCCTAAAATCACACCAACGGCCAGCGCTTTGCCATTTTCGGCAAAGAAACGCTTGAGCGCATCGACCTGATCGTTTTCGTTGTTATACGTTTCCACGCAGTCCTTCTCCTGACTAATGATTCCCGGGAAAATTAACCCAGAAGTGCGCGCAAATGCGCAGCAACGCTATCCTGCGTTACGGTAGTTTGCTCACCTGAGCGTAAATCCTTCACTACCACGTTTCCGTCAGCAATTTCTGATTCACCGACCACCAGAGCAACGCAAGCGCCCCATTTATCCGCGCGGGCAAACTGTTTCTTAAAGTTTCCGCCGCCGTGGTTGGTCATCAGCTTAGCGCCGGGCAGCTCATCGCGGACCCGCTCAGCCAGACGCATCGCTGCAGACTGGGTATCGGTTCCGGAAGCCACCAGGTATATATCGACAACAGGATTAGCTTTAAATTCCGGATTGACTGCCTGAACCAGTAAAACAAGACGCTCCAGCCCCATAGCGAAGCCTACGGCTGGCGTCGCACGCCCGCCCAGCTGCTCTACCAGACCATCATAACGACCACCGGCACAGACCGTTCCCTGGGAACCGAGGCTGGTAGTGACCCACTCAAAGACGGTACGGTTATAATAATCCAACCCGCGCACCAGGCGCTGGTTGACGGTATAGCGAATACCGGCATCGTCCAGCAGGGCGCACAGCCCGGCGAAATGCGCTTTAGAGTCTTCATCCAGATAGTCACCCAGCGCAGGCGCGTCGTTAAGCAGCGCCTGCACTTCCGGATTTTTGGAGTCCAGGACGCGCAGCGGGTTGGTATACATGCGGCGTTTGCAGTCTTCGTCGAGCTTATCTTTAAACTGCTCAAGATAGGCAACCAGCGCATCGCGATAGGTTGCACGCGCTTCCAGCGAACCGATGGAGTTCAGCTCCAGCGCAACGTGGTCAGCGATCCCCAGCTCACGCCACCAGCGAGCGGTCAGCATGATCAGCTCAGCATCAATATCCGGCCCCTGCAGGCCGAAGACTTCAACACCCATCTGGTGGAACTGGCGATAGCGCCCTTTCTGCGGACGTTCGTGGCGGAACATCGGCCCAACGTACCACAGACGCTGTTCTTGATTGTACAGCAGACCATGTTCGATGCCGGCACGTACGCAGCCCGCCGTCCCTTCCGGACGCAGCGTCAGGCTATCGCCATTGCGGTCCTCAAAGGTGTACATCTCTTTTTCAACCACGTCGGTCACTTCACCGATCGCGCGTTTGAATAACGGGGTCTGCTCTACAATCGGCAAACGGATTTCGCTGTAACCGTAGCTGCCGAGCACCTGTTTCAGTGAGCCTTCAATGCGCTGCCAGAGAGCGGTCTCGCCCGGCAGATAATCGTTCATGCCACGGATGGCTTGAATGTTCTTTGCCACGTTTATTCTCTTTATCTATATACAAAAATGAACCCCGACGCCGCGCGTCTGCGGGTTCAATCATACACGGGAAGTGAGACACCGCCCCGGATTATTTCTCTTCAACCTGCTGAACATTGATGCGACGCGCTTCATCAAGCATCGAGGCTTTCGCACGGATTCGCGCTTCCAACTGATTGATCATATCGTCGTTGTCCAGCCTGTCTTTACGCACGCCATCTTCATAGAGGCCGCTTTTTTTATTGCCGCCGGTCACGCCAAGCGTCGAAACCAGCGCTTCGCCCGGTCCGTTTACCACGCAGCCGATAATCGAAATATCCATCGGCGTAATAATGTCTTCCAGTCGCTGCTCCAGCGCATTAACGGTACCGATCACGTCGAACTCCTGACGCGAACAGGTCGGGCAAGCGATGAAGTTGATCCCGCGGGCGCGGATGCGCAAGGATTTCAGAATGTCGAAACCGACCTTGATCTCTTCCACCGGATCTGCTGCCAGGGAAACGCGCAGGGTATCACCGATCCCTTCAGACAACAGCAGCCCCAGGCCGATCGCCGATTTCACCGCGCCGCTACGCGCGCCGCCGGCTTCAGTGATCCCAAGATGCAGAGGTTGATCGATCTGCTTCGCCAGCAGACGATAAGATTCCACCGCCAGGAAGACATCGGAGGCCTTCACGCTGACCTTAAAGCGATCGAAGTTGAGACGATCGAGATGATCGACATGACGCATGGCGGATTCCAGCAGCGCCTGCGGCGTTGGTTCGCCGTACTTTTCCTGCAGGTCTTTTTCCAGTGAACCGGCGTTCACGCCGATACGGATAGGAATATTTTTATCGCGGGCGCAGTCAACTACCATGCGGATACGTTCTTCGTTACCGATGTTACCCGGGTTGATACGCAGACAGTCCACACCGTACTCCGCCACTTTCAGGGCGATACGGTAGTCAAAGTGGATATCGGCGACCAGCGGGACGTTGACCTGCTGCTTAATGAGCCTGAACGCTTCCGCAGCATCCATTGTTGGAACGGAGACGCGGACGATATCCGCACCAACGCGCTCTAAGGCTTTGATTTGGTTTACGGTCGCAGCCACATCGGTGGTGCGAGTATTGGTCATCGACTGTACGGCAATGGGAGCACCATCGCCAATCGGCACATTCCCAACGTAAATACGTTTTGATTTTCTACGTTGAATCGGAGCCTGGTTATGCATGAAAAATCTCCCGCGTTACCCGTCTGTTACTGCGCCGGTGATGTTTCGGCATTAAGGGTCAGACGCGCAACCTGGTTAGTTCTGATAAAACGACTCAAATCGACGGGTTTACCCAGATACTGAATCTGTACCGCTGACGGCGCACCAATTTTCAGTTTATAAGGTGCCTGACCGCTCAGGTTCAGATTACCGCCCTTACGTTGCAAACCGCTGAACAGTTTCTTACCGGTTGCATCGCTCACTTCCAGCCAACAGTCGGCAGAGAAGTTCAGGACCAAATCCTGAGCCGCTGCGGCTGCATTAGCCGGGGCGGTTGGCAGTGGAGACGTCGGTGCCGTGACAGCCGGAGCGCTATCCACATTAGCCTGTGACGGTGCCACCACGGCGTTATTATCCACCGGAGCCTGGGCAGAAGCCGTCGGTGCCGTGGTGGTATCAACCGGCGCACTGTTGGCGCTGCTGGCGGTGCTATCTGGTGTCGTGTTGCTGGCACCAGTATCCAACGGAATACTCTGGCTGCTGTCGCCCGTATTCAGTTCAGCGGTTGACTGGTCAGCCATCGAAGTAATTTCTTCCTGCTGGGCTTTATGATCTTGCCACCACCAGGCGCCGCTGAGGCCAATGACCACAAACAGCACCAGCCAGGTGAAGCTCATCAGCCAACCGTCACGCTTTTTACGGCGTTTTCCCAGAGAGAAGCTCTGCATCGGCGCGACTTTCGCGGCACGAATCGGGGCCTGTTTTGCCATCATTGGCAGCAGTTCATCTTCCGGAATGTGCACAAGGCGCGCATAGGAGCGGATGTAACCGCGCAGGAATGTTGAGGCCAGGTCGGCAGGCGCCTTGTCGTCTTCAATATCACGAACCGTGGAAACTTTCAGGCATAAGCGCTCAGCCACCGCTTGCTGGCTGAGTCCGAGTTGTTCACGGGCATGACGTAGACGCGTGCCCGTTGTATTTGCTTCTTGATGGTCTTGAGTGGCTTCAGTGTTCATTCGACAACTACTGGTACGTGAATTTAAAGTTCAGCGCCGGTTAAAACCCGCGCCGCGAAACATCTGCTAAACGTCACACGAAAGTATAAGTCCGTATGACCCACTATCACAGATACTTATCAATATTGAATGCTAAGCGGTTGTAGTGCCGCTACATACTGCCTCAAAGTCGACAAAAACGCACCGTAATTATTGCCCGAATAAGCGTATTTCGCCTGGCGATTAGGCATAAATCCGCAGCGCATGCTTCATGCCTTGCGCTGCGTCATTTATCAGACCGTCTTCACATCAATGGCTTCGCCCTGCATGCGTTTACGCAGTGTACGTTTGGTCCGGTCGATAACGTCACCGGCCAACTGTCCACAGGCGGCGTCAATGTCATCGCCGCGCGTTTTACGCACAATAGTGGTAAAGCCATATTCCATCAGCACCTTGGAGAAACGGTCGATACGGCTGTTTGAACTACGGCCATACGGCGCCCCCGGGAACGGGTTCCAGGGAATCAGGTTGATCTTGCACGGCGTATCTTTCAACAGCGCCGCCAGTTCATGTGCATGCTCGGTACCATCGTTGACGTGATCCAGCATGACGTACTCAATAGTGACGCGCCCCTGATTGGCGTTGGACTTGGCAATATAGCCGCGGACCGAATTCAGGAAGGTCTCAATGTTATATTTCTTGTTGATCGGCACGATTTCATCACGAATCGTATCGTTGGGCGCGTGCAGGGAAATCGCCAGCGCCACGTCGATCATATCGCCGAGCTTATCCAGCGCCGGGACCACGCCTGAAGTAGAAAGCGTCACGCGACGTTTCGACAGGCCAAAACCGAAATCGTCCAGCATGATTTCCATCGCCGGGACGACGTTAGTCAGGTTCAGCAGCGGCTCACCCATCCCCATCATCACCACGTTGGTGATCGGACGTTGACCGGTAATTTTGGCCGCACCGACGATTTTCGCCGCGCGCCATACCTGGCCGATAATTTCTGAAACCCGCAAATTGCGGTTAAAGCCCTGCTGCGCTGTCGAGCAGAATTTACACTCTAATGCGCACCCTACCTGCGACGAGACGCACAACGTCGCACGATCGTCTTCCGGAATATAAACCGTTTCCACGCGCTGATCGCCCACGGCAATCGCCCATTTAATGGTACCGTCGCTGGAACGCTGCTCCTCAACGACTTCTGGCGCGCGGATCTCCGCGACTTCTTTCAGCTTGTTGCGCAGCACCTTGTTGATATCGGTCATATCATCAAAGTTGTCGCTGCAGTAGTGATACATCCATTTCATCACCTGATCGGCGCGGAAGGGTTTTTCACCCATGTTTTTGAAAAACTCGCGCATCTGCTGACGGTTCAGGTCCAGCAGGTTGATTTTGGCATCTTTGTTCGGCATCGTCAGAGCGGCGGTATCAGGTGTGACAATATGTTCAGACATAATCTATTCCGGCCTCGTTGTTACACGTTATGGCCCCAGGAGGGTTGAAAAAAGAAACGCCCCTATGAACGAGTGCTCGTCCAGGGGCGCTGTATTGTACAAATTCTGCCGCATCAATACCACGTTTGCACGCGGCAATGATGAAAAAATCTGTTACTGCGTACTTAATCCTCTATAGCTTTTCGATTGTCGAAAAGACGAGGAGCAGGATCTCCAAAGTATTTCAGGTCACGGCGAGGCGGCAAGTTAGCAAATCCCCGGGAACATAGATAACTATGTGACCGGGGTGCGCGAATGCAGCCAACAAAGCAGTGGCCTGAAAGACGCAGGAGATTAGCGAGTGCGCGGGCAAACCTCGCCTTCCGCGAAGAAGAACGCAATTTCGCGCGCGGCAGATTCAACGGAATCTGAACCGTGGGTGCCGTTTTCGGTGAAGCTGTCAGCGTAGTCTGCGCGCAGAGTCCCTGCCAGTGCGTTGTCCGGGTTGGTTGCGCCCAGCAAGTCACGGTGACGCTGAACAGCGTTTTCGCCTTCCAGAACGGAGACCACGATCGGGCCTGAAGTCATGAACTCAACCAGGCCGTCGAAGAACGGGCGACCTTCGTGCTCAGCGTAGAAACCGCGAGCCTGTTCAACGGTCAGGTGCAGCATTTTGGTGCCAACGATTTTGAACCCTGCAGCTTCAAAGCGGGAAAAGATGCCGCCAATAACGTTTTTTGCCACCGCGTTTGGTTTGATGATGGAAAAAGTACGTTCAATAGCCATGATTACCTCTAATAAAATGTTCTGTTGTTGCGCATACGATCGTATGGCCTGGCGCGCATTATAATGAGCAACACTGGCGCTGCCTATGGATGAAGGTAACATTTTGTTAAAATAAGACGAGTTTTAGCAACACATAAAACAGAGAATTAAGCATCTACCGCTATTGTAGCGTAAAATTCGCCGTCGCCACCTGGCCACTCTCGTCCATGACCACCAGTTGATAACTGTCGGGTCGCGCCAGCGGAAACGTCGCACTGGCGCCAGCGGCGGTCTGTGGTTCACCATTAAGAAACCACCAACGCCGCCCTTCTCCACCGGTGGTCTGCAACGATAACATGACCCGCGCTGTTCCCGGTAAACGTTTAATCACCGTCCCCTCGCGCACGCCCGACAACACCAGCGGCGCCACATCCGTCGCCTGCGGCGGCGGGCACTCCGGCGAGACCGAACCTAAGCGGGCAGCCCGTCGCTCAGCAAGGGGCAACCAGGGCTCCAGCGGCAGCGGCCAGACATCGACAATCTTCCGCACGGCACCGGGGCAATCCGCCGCTACCCGTCGCCCCTGCCCATCTAACCAGACAGGGAAGCGGATACCGCGCCCCTCTTCCTGGCCCGGCAACAGCAACGTTGGCGGCTGGCTGTCATCCAGCAACCATGTTGCCAGTCGACGTCGACAGTTGGTATCACCTGGCGCCAGATTCTGCCCGCCAGGCCAGCAGATCGTTGCCGCGCTGACCGTCTGCGGACGCTGGTCGGTGGGCAGAGCACCGCGCCCCATGGCCGGTCGCGCCAGCAGCATATTATTCACCTGGTTCAACAGAGGCACCGCGCTGGCAAAACCAAATTGCCCCACTACCGGGGTGCCGTCCGGCCGCCCGGTCCAGATACCGATCAGATAGCGGGCATTGACCCCAATGGCCCAGGCATCGCGATAGCCGTAGCTGGTCCCGGTTTTCCACGCCAGCGGTACCACCGGTACTAACGAGGTATCCGGTACCGGCTGCGCTTCACCCGCCAGAATTCGCCGGATTATCCATGCCGCGCCCGGCGACAACAGCGGTCTTTCCACCAGCGGGGCGTCCGGCGTCATCCGCAATCGCGCGACCTTGCCATGGCGGGCGAAGGCACTATATCCGGCCACGATATCTTCCAGTTTTGTTCCCGCCCCGCCGAGGATCAGCGACAGGTTAGGTTCCGCGCCGGCCGGTAATATCAGCGGCAAACCGGCATTGCGCAAGGTGGCGGCGAAGCGCTTCGGCCCGTAGGCTTCAAGCACCTGAACCGCCGGGAGATTCAGCGAACGCACCAGCGCGTCGCTGGCGCTGACCGGGCCATGAAAACCGCTATCAAAATTTCCGGGACGGTAATCGCTAAAGCGGCGCGGCACATCCTGCAGTAAAGATGCCGGATGAATAAGCCCGTCATCCAGCGCCATACCATACAGAAACGGTTTTAAAACCGACCCCGGCGAACGAACCGCCGAGACCATATCGATATGCCCGAAGCGGCTATCGTCGGAAATATCCGCCGAACCAACCCAGCCTCGCACTTTCATACTGGTATGGTCGACGACCACAATCGCCAGCGAACTGCGCGGCGGCAGACGTGATTTCCAGTTGAGTGCCAGATCTTCCAACTGACGCTGGAGCCCGGCATCCAGCGTCGTCACCACTTTCTCTTTGCGACTGCTCGCCAGTACCCGACGGGAAAAAAGCGGCGCCAGCTGCGGCATCTGTCGTGGAAACAACCATACCGGTTCTTCGATCGCTTCCTGTACCGCCTTATCAGACCAGATGCCCTGGCTGCGCATCCGCGCCAGGACTTTATCCCGCGCGGCCTGAGCCCGCTGCGGCCAGCGGTCCGGACGTAATCGACTTGGCGCCTGCGGCAGCACTGCCAGCAGCGCCGCTTCACCATAGCTGAGCTGCGCGGGGGATTTACCGAGATAAGCCCAACTGGCAGCGCCAATCCCCTGCAGCGTACCGCCAAAAGGAGCGCGGTTAAGATACAGCGTCAGGATTTCACTTTTTGATAAATGCCATTCCAGCTGCAGCGCACGCCAAAGCTGGCGCAGCTTGCCGCCGAAGGTTCGGGGATGGGGATCGAGCAACCTCGCGACCTGCATGGTCAAGGTGCTGCCGCCGGAGACGACACGCCCGGCGGTCAGGTCTTGCCAGGCCGCGCGAAAAACCGCCAACGGGTTCACGCCCGGATGCCGCCAGAACCAGCGATCTTCATACTGGATCAGCGCCTGCAGATAACGTGGCGATACATCATCGAGAGCGACCGGATAGCGCCAGACGCCCTGCTGATCCGCAAAGCGCCACAGCGGTGTGCCATCTTCCGCGACCACCACCTGGGCCGGCGCCACTTCCGGCAGCGGTAACGGCCACAGATGATCGGCCGCCAGCAGCGCCAGCCATAGCATAACCATCAACGCCGCCAGCCAGCGCCAGCGGCGTTTTACCTGTCGCAGCGACCGCATTTACGGGGTAACGGTCAGCGGGCCGCTGGCCGCGCCGGTCGCCCGCCACTGCGGAATATACATCGACTCCACCTGTGGCTGCGGAACGTGATATGTTCCCGGCGTGACCGCGCGCGCCAGGTACACCAGCGTCACCGGCTGCCCTTCGTTAATGGCCACGGCGGCGACGAAGCGATCGTCGCGGAACTCGATATGTTGAATATCCGCCTGCTGCATCTGGTTAAGCAAGCTCTGCACCGCGTCACCGTTCTCCTGCAGGCTGGCACTGCTGTTCGCCAGGTTCTGGTTTTCCAGCTCCAGTCCCGCCGGCAGCAGGTCCACCACCAGCGCATCCGGAACGTTGCGTTTGGCGGTTACCTCCAGCTTCACCAGCACCAGCTCGCCGCTACGCAGCGAGGTCAGCGATTTCTGCTGACCGCGGGTATCAAAGATTTGACGTTCAATGCCCAGTACATTCCCCGAAGCCTGCGGCGCGGCGAGCGGGTATCCGCTGCTATCAAGACGCAGCCAGAGCGGTCGATCGCCGGTGTTGCTGACCTGCAGGGACGCCAGCTGTTCAGCGTTCAGATTGCGGGTCTGCGCTTTATCCGCCGAAAGCGGCTGCGCCTGTAGCGACGTTTGCGCCTGCCAGTTGCCGGGTAAGTTCTGTAATGACCGGCCAGCCATGAATAGCGCGTTGGTCTCCTGAGTTGAAAGCCAACGCTGACCGTAGGCCTCTTGCGCAAGATTGCTCAGTAAGGTGTTCTGCACATCCGGCAGCAATTGGTTCTCCTCCAGCAGAGCCAACTTCAGCGCATCGTCGCGCAGCGTACTGCCATAATCGCCCAACCAGTGATCCGTATCCTGACGCGGCGTACTCATCGCCAGCGTCAACGCCTGCTCCGAGCGCGGTGCATCGCCCATCGCTTTGAGAGCGATGCCCAGTTGCAGCAGAGACAGGCCAGAACGCGCATGCTCATGCCGGCTCCAGATTTCGCGCAGGGCACCAAGGGGCGCTTTTTGCTGACGGGCCAGCACCAGGGCCGCATAAGCCTGAGCGGCGAAACGGCTGGCCGCCGCGTCATCGCTGTAGCGAACGGTCATCAGTCCCGGTTCCTGCAGATAGCGCAGCAGACGCTGGTTACCGTTATTCATCGCCTGAGCCGGTACGCTATAGCCCTGCTCGCCTGCTCTCACGAGGAAATCCATAGCATAGGCAGTCAGCCAATACTCTTCCGGCCCTTCTTTGTCCCACAAAGCAAATCCGCCATCGTCACGCTGCATATGCAGCAGTCGGGAAATACCGATGTCTACCGCCGCACGACGTTTTTCATCGCTGTCACCAGCGATGCCCAATGCTTTGAGCTGCGCGGCATTGGTGTAAAGCGACGGGAACAGCCCGCTGGCGGTCTGCTCCAGGCAACCATAAGGATAGGCTTTCAGGTCGTGAATGTAGCGGGCAAGATTCAGCGGCGGCTTCCCGCTGAACACCAGTTGTCCCTGCAGTGTCGCCGGTGAGAAGCCCTGCGTTTGCCCGACTGGCGCCTGCCAGCTTTCCCCTGGTTGCAGCACCGCGCCGCTATTCACGGTTTGCGCCGGGAAGGCCGGACGCACGCCAATTTTCCACTGTTTGCGCATCGGGGTGAAGGTCTCGCCCGGTAGAGTCACGCCGCTAATCGTGGCGTTCACCTGACCATCGCCGAAGCCATCGCCAGCGCGCACCGGAACAAACAGCGTGCTGCGCGCGCCGGGCGCCAACTGTACCGGAGGAATGGCCGCGCCATCGAGTTGCAGCAAACCGCTGGCACTCAGCGCGACGTTCAGCGTTTGCGGCCTGTCGGTGAGATTACGCAGATCCAGCGCCAGCCGGGTGGCGTCGCCGTTGGCAAGGAAGCGCGGCGTATTCAGTTCGGCAATCACCGGCGCGGCCACCACCACTTTCTCGTCGCTGCTGCCAAAATCATCGGCGGTCCACGCCTGCGCCATCACCCGCAGCTCGCCGTTGAAATCACCAATCGGCAGCGTCACCGCCCCTTCGCCATGCTCATCCAGGACGACCGGCTGCGCCTGTTGGGCAATAATCGTGACGTGATTAACCGGGGGTTTACCGCCACGTTTGAGTTCGTCGCCGTCACCGCCGAAACGCAGGCTGGCGAGACGCCCCTGACCTTCAATCACCTGACCGTAGATGTCATAAATATCCGCGCCGTAACGCTTCTGACCAAAGAAGGCGTTCCACGGATCCGGAGTGACGTAATCGGTGATGTTCAGCACACCGCTGTCCACGGCGGAGAGCAGCACATTGACCTGTTTCGCCACTTCCCCCTGCGCTACGCTGGCTTTGATTTTCACCGTCAGCGGCTGATTCGGGCGTATTTTTTGTGGTGCATCCAACGCAAGCGTCAGGCGACGGTTTTCATCGCCCAGCGGCAGGTGCAGCAGGCCAACCGCCCGTTTCGGCGTCGCCGAGCGTGACTTATCCCCAGGGCGAATCACCAGGGTGCTGAGGTAGAGATCGTGACGGTTCCAGGTTTTATCGACCGGAATCGACAGATCCATGCCATTCGCCGGGACGTCAATTTCCTGCCACCACAGTGGCCCTTCACTGGATTCAACCATCGCATAGCCTTTCCCCGCCGCAGGCGCGGCAATATGCAGTTTGATGGTGTCACCGGGTTTATAGGCCGCTTTGTCCAGCTTCATGGTGACCCGATCCGGACGTGCTGCGCCTGTGCCATCGCTGTTATCCTGCCAGCTGTAGCCCGCCCAGAAGCGCACACTGCTGATGACGTCATCGGGCCCTTTCACTTCCAGGCGGTAGGCCCCCCATTCCACAGGGAAACTCACTTTCGCCGTTTGCCCGGCCTGCAGATCCAGAGATTGCTCGCCTTCCTGCAGATCTTTTTGATCGAACTGCGATTGCCAGCCTTCGCTGTCAGACCAGTTCCAGTAGTAGTCGCGGCGCTCGCGAATCAGCCGCACCTGTAGCCCGGAGACCGCTTTTTTCTCGCCTTTAGCATTGGCGTAGACAATCTCAAAAGCAGCGGTGCTGTTTTCATCCACTACCGGCTGTTTCACCGTGCTGTCGGTGCGATAGTCGTAGACCTCTTTGAGGGCAAACTCCGGGCGGATCCCCGGCAACGTATCAGCAGGCCAGATCGGCTGCTGCACGGTACGGGTCACTGGCCGGCCGCCTGATTCCAGCAGGCTGGCCTGTAAAACGACCAGCAATGGCGAATGGCTATCCTGCCACTGACTGGCGGTGGTCACGTCGGCATGGCCTTTTTCATCCAGCGTCGTCTGGACTTCATCCAGGCTGCGGGAGAGGTTTTCTTCGGCAATATCACCAAACTGGAAGCCCGGCAGCGCCGCAACCGCATCGCGCAGCGGGCGCAGGAACAGTTTCCCCTGTAGCTGATTGCCGCTGGCAGGAGCGCCATACAGATAGGCGCCAGCGACGCTGAAGTGCACATCGGCATCCATGGCCAGCGGTGCGTTTTGCGGCGTCAGATTCAGCGCCATCCGCTCAGGCATAAAATCCTCGACATGGAAATCCCACTCGCGCGGCTGATTGTCACCGGTGCTGGCGCGGATATGCCACATCCCGGTCGCCGCCCTGCTATCAAGCGGCCAGGTAAACTGATACAGGCCATTGACCGGTTTGCTGACCAGCGAGCGGATCACCTGCCCGTCCGGCTGAACCACCTCGAACTTCACCGGCTGCTCGGCCAGCGGCTTGCCGTCGCCGTCACGGAGCAGCGCGTTGAGGATGACCGTTTCTCCCGGGCGATACAGATCGCGCGGACCAAACATAAACAACTGCTTGCTGAATCCCGGGGCACCGGCAATCGAGAACTCCGCCAGATCCAGGGCGGGAAGTTTGAGATCCAGCAAGGTGGTCTGACCGTCTTTTCGCGCCAGCAGCAGCGCCGCGTCTTTAGCATTGCTTTGCAGGGTAACGTGACCCTGGCCGTCGCTTTTCGCCTCAGTCAGGGTTTGCCCTTTCGCATTCAGCAACTGCACATCGATACCGGATTGCGCCGCACCGTCTTCAAGGCTCTGGGTAAAGACATCCAGCCGGTTGTGATAACGGTGCGCCGATACGCCAATATCGCTCAGCGTAAATAGCGTCGCGGCGTTGCTATAACTGTAGCGTCCCGCCGGATTCATCACCGCAACGTAGACGCCTGGCTGCTGCAACGGCTTAATATCCGCCAATGGCAACAGCAGTTTTTCTCGCGTGTTGCGCGCCGGATTGAGATCGAAACGCCCGGTGTAGACCAGCTCGGCCATTTTCAACAGTTCGTCAGACTCCCAGTTACTCAACGAGTTACGGTACTCCCACTGGCTGACAAAAGCGGACAGTGACTCCGGCTTGATACGGAAGAAGTTTACGTCGACGTTGTCGACGTTTAACGCCATTACCGGCAGCCCGGCAATCACTTTGCCCGGCAGCAGCGAGCCGCGACTGGCAAAACCGACGCTCGGGGCAATATCGCGGGTGGTAATGGTTTTTTCAAAATGGCTATCAAAGGTCGCCGCGTTCAGCGCACTCAGCGTTGGGTCAACGGAGACAATCAGTTCACGTTTCGGCTCAAGATGGCGTAACCGCAGCGCTTTCAGATCCGGCGACAGTTCCCAGGCGCCATCCACTTTGCCGCTTTTTTTATCGACCAGATGCACACTGCGTGAGAAATCCTGATCGGGATTAAGTGGCACAGAGAAGGTGAGCACCATCGCCGCCGCACCGTCCAGCTGGATTTCCGAGGCGTCCAGCAGCGTCAGTGCTTTACCTTTGCTTTTTTCTGCCAGTGCCGACAGCTGCGCGCTGTCGGGTTTTGCAGCGCCTGTTTGCGCAGCAGAAGAGCCGGCTGGCGCGACGGCCTGCGGTTTACCGCTGTCATCACATCCGCTGAGAGAAAGTGCCGTCAATAGCGCCAGCGACAGCGCCGCTAAACGAAATGGTTTCATCCTTTAACCCCTTGGCCCAAACAGCCAGTGCCTGTAGTGAACACATTATTATGCGCCAACGGCGGAATTACCAACAGCAGCCCTGGCAGAATCTGGCTATCACTATTTTATCCTCCGTGGCCGCATCGCAACTTTGCCGCCCTTAACTTGTCAGGCACCGAGAAAACGTCGACAATTCATTGATTGATGAATCATAAAACGGAGTCTCCATGTCTACCTCGTTTTTCGTCGCCGCGGACTGGTTAGCGGAACATATTGATGACCCGGAAATTCAGATTATCGATGCGCGAATGGCGCCAGCAGGCCAGGAAGCCCTGCGTGATATGGATGCGGAGTATCGCGCAGGCCATATTCCCAACGCCGTATTTTTCGATATTGAAGCGATCTCTGACCACACCAGTCCGCTGCCGCATATGATGCCGCGTGCGGAAGCCTTCGCCGTCGCGATGCGCGAGCTGGGGGTAAGCAGCGATAAACATCTGGTGGTTTACGATGAAGGCAATCTCTTTTCGGCTCCGCGCGCCTGGTGGATGCTGCGCACATTTGGTGTCGAAAATGTCTCGATTCTCGCCGGCGGCCTGGCCGGATGGCAGCGCGATGAATTGCCTCTCGAGCAGGGTGTTCCCGATATTGCGGAAGGTGAATTTGACGGACGCTTCGATCCACAGGTGATCAAACGTCTGACCGATGTGCTGCTGGTCAGCCATGAGGGATCGGCGCAGATCGTCGATGCACGTCCAGCCGGGCGTTTTAATGGCCAGGCAGATGAACCGCGTCCGGGGCTACGTCGTGGCCATATTCCCGGCGCGCTCAACGTCCCGTGGAGCGATCTGGTGATTAACGGCGAACTGAAAACCGTTGATGAGTTGAATGAGATTTTCATTCGCCAGGGCGTGGATTTCGAGCGACCGATTATTGCCAGCTGCGGCTCCGGCGTGACGGCGGCGGTTGTGGTGCTGGCGCTGACCACCCTCGGCGTTAACGGTGTGTCCCTGTACGACGGCTCGTGGAGCGAATGGGGCGCCCGCACGGATTTGCCAATCGAACCGGCGCAGTAACCGTGAACATTCCCGGATTGCGGCGTACCGCCTTGTCCGGGCTACACCAAGGCACTAAGCCGTAGCCCGGGTAAGGCATCGCCGCTACCCGGAAAGAGTTAAATAATGCGGTTCTGTTTAAAGTCGCGCAGGAAACTGCCCCAGCGCTTTTCATAAAATGGCGTGATATGGGCAATCATAAAATGGCTGATCCCCTGTTCACCTTCAACCACCTGACAGATATCAATCGGCTCATCGCCAGGTAACGTATCGGTCGCCACGCTGCCGGTCGCCTGGATCACCTCTTCGATATCCCCTTCGGCTTCAATGCCGATCAGCAGGTTTGCCGGAGCATCAACGCTATCTTTAATCGAGCAAAGAAACGCTCGTCTGACGGTCTTCAACGTTTTAAATAGCGTCGTCAACGAGTCAATCATCTGCGCCGGTGGCTCGGCGACTTCAGACAACAGCAACGATTCGCCGCCTTCGAGCACGGTTTGCGTGCTGAGCGGGCTGCCCTCTTCCCCCAGCAGATGGCGGATCTCATTGGGCATAAACTCTTTACCGGTGGGCAGTTTCGCATTGAGGAACAGCGTTTCCCCGAGCGTCATCGCAAACAGCGTCCGTGCCGGCATCACCACAAACGATTGTTGGTCTTCCACCGCCTGCTGCAGCGCTTGCAGAGAAGTGAAAAACGGAATCACCGAGGCGCCATCGTCTTTCTCCCAGTGCTGCAGATCGACGGCACTCTCTTCGACAATCTGCTCGCCTTCCGCCGCCGCACCCGGAATCCACACGGTGGATTCCAGCAGCGTGCGGAAAAATGCGGGGCGGTGGCCCGGCTCAGTCGCCGCCTTTTCCAGCAGAACTTCTAATTCATTTTTAGTTTCGGACATATTTTCGTTACTTTAAATTGCCCGGCGGCGCTGTGCTTGTACGGGCCTACGAATTTCCAAGGCCGGATAAGCGCAGCGCCACCGGCAAGATCGTTACTCTGCGGTTAACAGATGAGCAATCGTGCGCACGCCGAGGCCGGTAGCACCGGCAGACCACTGCTCAACCGCCGCTTTGCGATAGGTTGCCGAACAGTCAATGTGCAGCCAGCCCTGATGATAATTTTCAACGAAATGCGACAGGAAACCAGCTGCGGTGCTGGCGCCAGCCGGATAGGCCGCGCTGCCAGTGTTGTTTAGATCGGCGAAGTTAGACGGCAGCTGGCTACGGTGGAACTCGGCCAGCGGCAGACGCCAGAAAGCTTCGTTTTCCGCCTGGGCGCTCGCCAGCAGGCGCTTAGCCAGCGGGTCATCAAAGCTGAACAGCGCGTGGTAGTCATTACCGAGCGCGGTTTTCGCCGCCCCGGTAAGGGTTGCAGCATCGATGATCAGTTCAGGTTTCTGCGCCGAGGCGTCAATCAGACCATCCGCCAGCACCAGGCGGCCTTCAGCGTCGGTGTTCATGATTTCCACGGTCTTGCCATTACGATAGCGAATAATGTCGCCCAGTTTAAAGGCGTTGCCGCTGATCAGGTTGTCTGCACAGCACAGGTACAGCTTCACGCGTTTGTTCAGGCCGCGGGTAATCGCGAACGCCAGCGCGCCGGTAACCGTTGCTGCGCCGCCCATATCGGACTTCATCGAATCCATAAAGGCGCTTTGTTTGATGCTGTAACCGCCGGAATCGAAGGTGATGCCTTTCCCGACCAGGCAAGCGTACACCGGGGCTTCTTTATTGCCGGTTGGGTTGTAATCCAGCGCCAACAGCACCGGCGGACGCTCGGAACCGCGGCCAACGGTATGCAGGCCAAGATAGCCTTGCTCACGCAGGTCTTCGCCTTTCGTAATACGATAAGTCACGTTGTCGCAGGCGACGCCGCACAGCAGATCGACCGCGCGCTGAGCCAGCTGTTCCGGGCCTAGCTCTTCCGCCGGCGCGTTAATGGTGTCCCGCACCCAGTCAATAATCGTCAGGCGATTGTCCAGCTCGCTTTTCTGCGCGTCGTCCAGCGCCGGCCATTCCACCTTGCGGCTGCCTTTCGGCCCTTTGTAGCCGGCCCAGAATGCCCACGCCCGGTCGGTATCCCAACCTTCGCCGTTCAGCGCAACATGTTTGAACCCCATCCCATCGACTTTACGCGCCGCGCGCTGAATCAAAGCGAGGTCGTCTTTACCGTTCAGATGCAGGGTGATGCCGTCATTATTAATGCTGTAAGCCGCTTTTTCTCCCCAGCGCGCGTCGGCGGGTTGGGTCGTCAGCGTAATCTTCATGACTTCGGTCATTTTATCTTTATCCTTATCTGGCAAAGGAGCCGCATTTGGCAAAAGGGCCGCCAAAAGGCAGCCCATATTATTTTTCCGATGATTCACGCTGCAGGAGAAGGCGGTCAGCCGCTCATTCCCTGGGCTCACAGATTACTGTGTGGCGGGAGTGAGCAAACACGCCCCTCACATCTGTAGCGTGAAGCATGTTCCGGAAATTATTCTGCTTCATCTAACCAGACTAGCAGAATCGCCTCCAGAATTTTTTCATTGGATGCGTTCGGATTGTCATCAAAATCTTCCAGCTTGCAAATCCACTGATGCATATCGGTGAAGCGAACGGTTTTCGGGTCAAGATCCGGGAAGGCGTCATACAACGCTTCGCCAATTTCACGACTATCGGTCCATTTCAGTCCCATATTAATGCTCGCGTGCGTGGTTGATAGTATAACGCGGGATCTCGACGACCAGATCATCGTGGGTCACGCGCGCCTGGCAGCTCAAACGGCTGTCGGGCTCCAGCCCCCAGGCCTTATCCAGCATATCATCTTCATCTTCGGTACTTTCGGCCAGCGAGTCAAAACCTTCACGCACGATGCAGTGGCAGGTGGTGCAGGCACAGGATTTTTCGCAGGCGTGTTCAATCTCAATGCCGCTGCGCAGAGCAGCATCCAGAATGGTCTCACCGATCTCAGCTTCCACAACTACGCCATCAGGGCACAGGTCCTGATGGGGCAGAAAAACAATCTTTGGCATATTAAACCTCGTCCACGGATTGGCCTTTCAGCGCAGTACGGACCGACTGGTCCATGCGGCGTGCGGCAAATTCCTGGGTTTGTGTGTCTGTATTTTTAATCGCATCTTTAATCGCGTCGGCATCATCGCCTGCGGCAACCGCACGCAGCTGCGCCGTTGCTTCATCGATAGCCTGACGTTCTGCGGCGCTTAGCAGCGCGGCATCGGCGGCCAGCGCACTTTCCAGGCTCTCAAGAACGCGTGCGGCTTCCACTTTTTGCTCGGCCAGCATCCGCGCCTTGATATCCTGTTCGGCGTGACTCATCGAATCTTTAATCATGGTGGCGATTTCGCTGTCGGTCAGACCGTAGGAGGGCTTGACCTGAATGGAGGCTTCGACGCCGGTCGATTTCTCCATCGCGGTGACGCTCAGCAGGCCATCGGCGTCGACCTGGAAGGTGACGCGAATATGCGCCCCACCTGCCGGTAACGCCGGAATACCCCGCAGCGCAAAACGCGCCAGCGAACGGCAGTCCTGCACCAGTTCGCGCTCGCCCTGCATGACGTGGATAGACATTGCCGTCTGACCATCTTTAAAGGTGGTGAACTCCTGCGCACGCGCCACCGGAATCGTGGTATTGCGCGGAATCACTTTCTCTACCAGGCCGCCCATCGTCTCCAGCCCTAAAGAGAGCGGAATAACGTCGAGCAGCAAAAGTTCGCTATCCGGTTTGTTGCCCACCAGGATATCGGCCTGAATCGCGGCGCCAATGGCCACCACTTTGTCCGGATCGATGGTGGTCAGCGGCGTGCGGCCAAAGAACTCACCGACGCGCTCACGAACCAGCGGCACGCGGGTTGAGCCGCCGACCATGACCACTTCCAGCACCTCTTCCGCCGTGACACCCGCATCTTTCAGCGCACGACGGCAGGCTAACAGCGTACGTTTCACCAGCGGCGCAATCAGCTCATTAAACTGCTCACGGGTGACCTCACCCTGCCAGCCACCGACGTTGACGCTGGCGGAACCAGCATCGCTGAGGGCGATTTTCGCCGCAATCGCCGCATCCAGCAGTTCGCGCTGCAGGCGGTTGTCGCGACGATCGCTCAGCCCGGCCTGTTCACGGAGATAATCCGCCAGCAGATGGTCAAAGTCATCGCCGCCCAGCGCGGAATCGCCGCCGGTCGCCAGCACTTCAAATACACCGCGACTTAAGCGCAGCACCGAAATATCAAAGGTGCCGCCACCAAGATCGTAAACCGCGATCACGCCTTCCTGACCAGAATCGAGACCGTAGGCAATGGCCGCAGCGGTTGGTTCGTTCAACAGGCGCAGAACGTGCAGGCCGGCCAGACGCGCGGCATCTTTGGTCCCCTGGCGCTGAGCGTCGTCAAAGTAGGCCGGGACGGTAATCACCACGCCGTCAAGTTCGCCGGACAGGGCTTCCGTTGCCCGGGCAGCCAGCGCCTTCAGGATGTCGGCGGAGACGCGAACCGGATTGAGCAGACCACCAGCGGTCTGAATCATCGGCAGACCATTTTCGCTGGCCTGCAACTGGTAAGGCAAATGGGGGTAGCGAGTCTGAATATCGACCAGCGAACGCCCCATCATCCGTTTTACCGAGCTGATGGTGTTAACCGGGTCGAGGGCCGCATTATGTCGGGCATCGTAGCCGACGATCAGGCCAGATTCATGGTAGTTCACCACGGAAGGCAGCAGGTAGCGCCCCTGATGGTCGGGCAGAGTTTCGGCCTGACCGCTACGCACGGTAGCGACCAGCGAATTGGTGGTGCCCAGGTCAATACCCGCCGCCAGACGACGCTGGTGCGGCGCGGCACTCAGACCAGGCTCACTAATTTGTAATAAGGCCATAATTGCTTCCGAAAATTAAAAATCGAGCAGCTTTTCTTCGAGTTGTTCTGCAACGCTCTGAAGTTTATCGAGGAAACGCAGTTTACGCACGGTATCCGCCGCCGCGTCCCACGTCTCGCTATTTAATTGTTCGACAACCTGCTGATGACGAACGTCGTACATCCCCTTCACGCGTTTGATAAATGCCGCCAGACGTTCTTCATCCTGCGATTTTTCTATTTCATCCAGCTCTTCACGCAACTCCAGCTGTTCCATCAGAAAAGCGGTATCGCGCACGGTATGCTGCTCGCTGGCTAAGTCATAGCCATGGAGTGAAAGGAGATATTCGGCGCGGGTCAGCGGATGACGGAGCGTTTGCCACGCCTGATTGATCGTTGCGGATTGCTGCACGGAGGCAAGCTGTTCGGCCGCGCTCGCGCTGGCGAACTTGTCGGGATGATACTGGCGCTGCAAATCCTGGTACCGGACAGCCAGCTGTTCTTGCGAAAGGGTATAACTGACCGGTAACCCGAAGAGGGTAAAATAGTCCATAGTAACCTCAGGGTTAACGAGATAAAGCAAACCCCACTCACGGTTCACCGCGGTGGGGTCCTCTACCCGTGCATGTTGGGCCGCCTCTGCGTGGGCTGTCGTCGTTTACCCGCAGGACTGACTTACTGTCAGCCTCGGGGAGTCACGCGTTTACCGCCCGGATGCGGCCTTGAAACACGTCGGATAGTGTCGGGATTATACGTTAAAGCTTTCGCCGCAACCGCACTCATCTTTAACATTAGGGTTAGTGAATTTAAACCCTTCGTTCAGGCCTTCTTTGACAAAGTCCAACTGAGTGCCGTCGAGGAACTGCAGGCTTTTGCCGTCGATCACTACCTTGACGCCTTTATCTTCAAACACGGTGTCTTCTGCCGCCGGCTCGTCAACAAATTCCAGCACGTAGGCCATACCTGAGCAGCCCGAAGTGCGGACACCTAAGCGCAGACCGAAGCCTTTGCCGCGGTTGGCCAGGAAGGAATTAACTCGCGACGCTGCGCTGTCGCTAAGAGTAATCGACATACAATAACCTCTTAATTATTTCGCTTCACGTTTGCTTTTATAATCCGCAATCGCGGCTTTAATCGCGTCTTCCGCCAGGATGGAGCAGTGAATTTTCACCGGCGGCAATTCCAGCTCATCGGCGATATCGGTGTTCTTGATAGCCTGAGCTTCGTCCAGAGATTTCCCTTTTACCCATTCGGTCACCAGGGAGCTGGAGGCGATAGCAGAACCGCAACCGTAGGTCTTAAAGCGCGCGTCTTCAATGATACCTTCATTGTTGACTTTAATCTGCAACTTCATCACGTCGCCGCACGCTGGTGCGCCAACCATGCCGCTGCCGACGCTGTCGTCGCTGTTGTCAAAAGAGCCGACGTTGCGCGGATTCTCGTAATGATCGATAACTTTTTCGCTGTATGCCATGATGAATTCTCCTTATACCCTACCGATTAATGATGTGACCATTCGATGCTGTTCAGATCCACGCCCTGTTTGAACATATCCCACAGCGGAGAAAGATCGCGCAGACGGCCGATGGATTTACGAACCAGATCAATGGTGTAGTCAATCTCTTCTTCGGTAGTGAATCGACCTAAAGAGAAACGGATAGAACTGTGAGCCAGTTCGTCAGTCATGCCCAGTGCGCGAAGCACATAGGACGGCTCAAGGCTTGCGGAGGTGCAAGCAGAACCGGAGGAAACGGCCAGATCTTTCAGCGCCATAATCAGCGACTCGCCTTCAACATAGTTGAAGCTGACGTTGAGAATGTTCGGCGCGCCCTGCTCAAGGTCACCGTTGAGGTACACCTCTTCCATATCTTTTACGCCTTCCCACAGACGGTTACGCAGACCGCGCAGACGCGCCATCTCGGTTTCCATCTCTTCTTTCGCGATACGGTAAGCTTCACCCATACCGACAATCTGGTGGACTGGCAGAGTACCGGAACGCATGCCGCGCTCGTGACCGCCGCCATGCATCTGCGCTTCAATGCGGATACGCGGTTTGCGACGAACGTACAGTGCGCCAATACCTTTAGGACCGTAAATTTTGTGACCGGAGAAGGACATCAGGTCAACTTTCAACTGGCTCAGATCGATAGGCAGTTTGCCCACGCTCTGGGTGGCGTCAACATGGTAAATGATGCCACGCGCGCGGCACAGTTCGCCGATGGTGGCGATATCCTGCACAACGCCAATTTCGTTGTTGACGTGCATGATGGAGACCAGGATGGTGTCGTCACGCATCGCGGCTTCCAACTCTTTCAGATCGATAATCCCGTTGCGCTGCGGCGCCAGGTAGGTAACGTCGAAACCTTCACGCTCCAGCTGGCGACAGGTATCCAGAACCGCTTTATGCTCGGTTTTGCTGGTAATAATGTGCTTGCCTTTTTTCTGATAAAAGTTGGCTGCACCTTTAATCGCCAGGTTGTCGGATTCCGTTGCACCGGAGGTAAAGACGATTTCACGCGGATCGGCACCGACCAGTTCAGCTATCTGATTACGGGCGATATCAACCGCCTCTTCAGCCTGCCAACCGAAACGGTGTGAACGAGAGGCCGGGTTACCAAAGGTCCCGTCCAGGGTCAGGAACTGCATCATTTTCTCGGCAACACGCGGATCCACCGGCGTTGTTGCGGAGTAATCGAGGTAAATCGGTAATTTCATTGCTCTTTAACTCCGTACATCACTCAATGCAAGGAACCAGGCAACCGGCTTGATGTACGACCGGAGACACGGGATGTCGCAACATTCCGGCCTGATTCTGAAATCTCTTTTTTATCGTTCTTACTCTGACCCTTTCAGCCTGCCGCACCGACGCCGCAAGCTGAAATAAGACCAGTATTATGCACGCAGCTTGACGTCAATTGCGTCCTGAGTGCGGGTATTGCGCTGGGATTCATGGCTATGCTGACGACCTGAAACATCAAGGATTTCCTGGTTATTTACCAGTTCACCCAAGGTGATATTGTTCAGGAAGCCGGTCAGACGTTCGCTCAGGTCGCGCCACAGCGCGTGGGTCAGGCATTTATCGCCGCCCTGGCAGCCGCCTTTACCTTGACAGCGGGTTGCGTCAACCGACTCGTCTACTGCGCTGATCACTTCGCCTACGGCGATGCTGCCAGCCTCTTTACCTAACAAATAACCGCCGCCTGGGCCACGCACGCTGGATACCAGACCATTTTTACGCAGGCGGGAAAACAGCTGTTCCAGATAGGACAGCGAGATCCCCTGACGTTCAGAAATATCAGCCAATGGAACCGGGCCCGATTCAGAGTTGAGCGCAACGTCCAGCATCGCGGTCACAGCATAACGCCCTTTAGATGTCAGTCTCATGTCTTACTTAACCTCAAACTCGCCCCTGCCCGGGCTTTTTATTAATATGGGTATTGCATAGCAAGGCCAAGTCTGACATTCCCGAGTAATTTGGTCAACTATTTACTTGACTGTTTTAGTCAGGTATTTAACCATCCGTGCGGTCTGTATTTGCTCACGGTACTCCACTCCCCGACCGGCAAAACCGTGGACCCGTGCAAACGCCGCGCCGCGGGCAACAACGCGCGTAATTACTCTTTATTCTTCTGCTCAATCGACGCCAGCATACCACGCAGGATATTCAGCTCCTGGCTTTCCGGGCGCGCGCGGGTAAACAGTCGACGCAGTTTGTTCATCACCTGCCCTGGGTGGCTGGCGCGAATAAAACCGGTGGCGAGCAGGGTTTGCTCGAGGTGACCGTAGAAACGTTCTAAATCATCAACCAGCGGGTACGGCGTCTCTTCGTGCGCCACTGCCGATGGGTCCTGCTCCTGGGTGGCCAGCCACGCCATACGTACTTCGTAGGCGATAACCTGCACCGCCATTGCCAAGTTCAGCGAACTGTATTCCGGGTTTGCGGCAATAGCCACGTGATAGTGACATTTCTGTAGCTCATCATTAGTCAGCCCAACGCGTTCGCGGCCAAAGACCAGCGCGACCGGAGCGTGCTGCCCCTCCGCCACGCTCTTCAGACCACATTCGCGCGGGTCAAGCATCGGCCACGGCAGTGTACGTGAACGGGCACTGGTTCCCACCACCAGGCTGCAACCGGCCAGGGCGTCATCCAGGGTATCAACGATCTGCGCGTTGCCTATCACATCACTGGCGCCAGCGGCCAGCGCGATAGCCTGAGAATCCGGTTTAACCATGGGGTTAACCAGCCACAGGTTGGTTAACCCCATGGTTTTCATTGCCCGGGCAACGGAGCCCATGTTTCCAGTATGTGATGTTTCTACCAGTACAATTCGAATATTTTGCAGCATTATGGTTCTTCGGCTAAAGATTATTCATGCATGCTATCATAAAACGGAGACATAGGCAGAATTCGCTGTTACTATATGCGCCGTTTTTTCCCGTTCTTTAACATCCAGTGAGAGAGACCGATGCATCCGATGCTGAACATCGCCGTGCGCGCAGCGCGCAAGGCGGGTAATTTAATTGCCAAGCACTACGAAACCCCAGACTCCGTAGAAACGAGCCAGAAAGGCAGCAATGATTTTGTGACTAACGTCGATAAAGCAGCTGAAGCGCTGATTATTGAAACCATTCGCAAATCTTACCCGCAGCACACCATTATCACCGAAGAAAGCGGTGAACACGCAGGTGAAGATCAGGATGTTCAATGGGTTATCGATCCACTGGATGGCACCACCAACTTCGTCAAACGTCTGCCGCACTTTTCCGTTTCCATCGCCGTACGCATCAAAGGCCGTACTGAAGTCGCGGTGGTTTACGATCCAATGCGTAACGAACTGTTCACGGCTACCCGTGGCC